>CAZKRK010000001.1:0-88851 GCA_964555035.1 uncultured Victivallales bacterium
AATGGCTGCAGATACGGCAGATGCACCATGACGAAGAATGCCTGCTCGAAGATGTTCTCACTTGAGCTCTTCAATGGATACCCCGGAAGGGAACCGTGCAACTGCTGCGATGATTGCCTCAAGCTCTTGCTCTGGTATCTGTCTGGACATGACATCAGTAATATGGCGCGATTCGGCTGATCGCGCCACTAAAAACGCTTATACTGGCGGGATTTTCGGTATCGCGCCACTATAGACACCCTATATGGCGCGATTGTCACCCTTTCCGAGAAGCCGCAGGAGGGATCCGCGGGGCAACCCTTACTTCATTATTGCAGTTTTCCAGTCACTATTGTTGAGCTGTCAAAGAGGATGCTCCAAACAACCACTGGGGCACCGTACGAGAGACCTTTCGACTTCGCTTCAAATCCTCCGTCTTTCACGCCAGTCTGCGGGTGTTGCGCCGATTTGGGCGCGGGCATCGAAGTAGGCTTCGAGATTGGGGAGAGGGATGTTGCCATGCAGGCCGCCGCAACTGGCGATGGCGAAACCAGGGCAATCCCGCGTCTTCTCGTACAGGGCCAGGACCATGGCTCGAATCGTCTCGGGGGTGCCGGTGGTCAGTTCCGCGGTATCCATGCCGCCGATCATGAAGCGTCCCTGTTGCCCGAAATGCTCGATCACCGCGTTCACCGATGTTGCCGGGTTCTCGAACATCAATCCATCCACGCCGGCGTCGATGAGTTTTGGCAGGAACGCTTCCATGTTCCCGTCGGCTACGAAGATGATCTTCTTGCCCAGTTCCTTTGCACGGCCCCAGATCTCCGGGTAGTGGGGAAAGATGTAGTCGTCGTACCACTGAGGGCTGAACATCGGGCCGTTGGCGTTGGCGAGATCATCGTGAACGAAGACAAAGGGACTGTCGGATGCCTCCGCCATTTCGGTCACGATGGCTTGTGATTTCTGCACGCAGGGCAGAAGGAAATGCTCGTAAAATCGGTCCGGCTCCATGCCCGCGGCGACCATGAACACCTCCCAACCCAGGAACTCGACAGGCCACATGAAGAGCGTGGTGTAGAGCATGGGATAGTAGAGCCCGATGTCGCCAATGGCCGCCTCCCGCTCCCTGGTGTCGTGCGCCGAGCAGGGATGCGGCACCGGCACGAGCAGGTCTTCGTAGGAGAGGTCACTCATGTTCAGGGACCAGACCTCCTCCGGCGACTGGCACAGGTAAGTATGCCGCATGACCGTATCGTACACGCCCAGGCTGCTGCGACGATAGGGCCGGCCCGCTACGGGGCGGGTTTCATCAACCGGTGTTGGCGACGGCGCGTTGGTCAGTGGAACACGGTTGATGATGTCGATCCCAAGGGCCTCATAGGCCCGCCGATAGGCTTCCGGCGTGTCCTCGTAGACATTCATGCCGCTGACCAGCTCGATCAGCCCGCGATGGTTGAGCGTCTCCTTGGAGACCAGCTTCTCCCCCCGTCCGCCGTCAGCCCATTTCTCAACGTCCATCCTCATCCGACATACCTCTGCCAGATCGCTTCCGCCTGGGCGGGAGAGGCAACAACCGTGTTCACTGCCAGGCCCTGCGCGGGTAGGTTGCTAAAGATCCAATCCAGGTCGTGCTGGGGAATGTCGCCCCAGATGAGCAGCGGTTTCCGGGCGAGGATCTTCTTGTGGACGTCGAACAGTTGCTCCGCGGATGGGCCGCCTTCGTCGATGTGGAGCTCGAGGGCGGTCATCTCCATGTCGAGATACGCGTCCACCGGATAGTAGCCGGTGGGGTGCTGATGGATGATGCAGCCAGCGAAGGCAGCGGCGATCTTCCTGTCGCACGGCTCGATGAACTCTTCGTACAGATCAGGTGAGAGCAGTGCGGCCGCATCTTCCTGATGCCAGATGGTGCCCGCCGGCGCCCAAGCAGAGTAATAGAATGAACCGATGCCGCCGTGGAAGTCCGGAATGTGCGCAAGCTGCAGCCGGCCCCAATCGATAAAGAAATCTGCGAGTTTAGCGGCGACGGCTTTAACCTCGTCCGGCTTCTCCAGCATGGCGAACACCATGGCGTCGCCGCCGTAGAGCGCGGACAGCAGATCAGAGATGCCGCGCATGCGCGTGGTTGCCAGCGGCCACCGGCCGCTGCTGCGCGCGGCCATCTCGTCCAGGAACTCCACCATCTTGAGAGCCCACGGACTGGACGCATCAAAAGACGGCAACGACTCCGGGACGTTGACCTGTCCGCCGTAGCCTTGGCGAAGGCGGAAGCTAGTGGGCGGCTCGCTGTGAATGGAGCCGGTGTGGTGGCGGGCAACGAGCTGGCAGCCCAGCGCGGCCTCCAGCCAGGGAATGCCCCAGAACGCGCTGCCCGCCCAGATGAAGTCTCCGCCGCATGCTTCATGCTCCGCGAAAAGCGCGTCGCAGTCGTCCAGGTAGGGCTCAATGGGGAAGTGTTCAGGAGTCAGGGGACAGTCTTCAGGCAGCGACCGAGACGCCGGGTAGCGATGCAACGGGTACTCGCTGCCACGGAAGAAGCCCAACAGCGGTCGCTCGTTTTCCATCGCGTAGTACTGCCGGAACAGCTCAACACGCTCCTCAGTCGACCTGTGCCAGGTGCTGCCAGTCATCTGTCTATTTCTCCTCTCCAAGAAAGTAATCGGGAACATGCTTGAACAGGACCCAGTGTTTGCTGTCGTTGTAGAAGAGCAGGAGGCGGCCGTCGTGTTCAGCAAATGTCGAATACGACGCAATCTGCGCATGCGTGGTGCCCAGTGGTGGCCGCCCGTCGACCTCCATGAACTTCTTCGGTTCGGCAAGGCGAATGGGTTGCACGGCGTCCAGGTCCTCCTTGCCCATGCTGATCCACACGGGATTGCGCGGCCCGAAGGTGCTGGACTGCTTCGTGTTGTAGAACATCAAGACAATGCGTCCATCGTGAAGTCTGATCATCGGGCAGGGCGCATTCGGGTTGCCGACGATGTCGCCGCCATCGGCATAGCGCAGGGGTGCCGGCTCCGACCATGTGTTGCCGCGATCACTGGAAAGTGCATAGTAGACGGCATCGTTGCGCGACCGAATGGCCGTCATCAGGCGCCCGTCGCTGAGCTCGATCCATGCCGGCTCGTTGCCCCAGAACATGCCGTTGCTGCGCTTGATGCGCAGCCCGCGCGCTGCATCGGGCAGGATTGAAAAGGTGAGCTTTTCCGGATCCGACTCGGTCAGGATGTTATCCAGGCGCATGAAGTACACCTCGGTCATCCAGTTGTCGTACTTGCGTTGGCCCATGGTCTGCAGACCATAGCGGGCGAACGAGAACAGCACGTCTCCCCAGCTTGTTGTGTGTGGTGCATAGATGCCGATGAAGCTCGTCGGCACAGCGGGATCAGTTGAAGTCCATTCACCCCGACCCATGTCGAACCGCGCCTCCACGTGGTTCCAGGTGAGCCCGTCATCATCGGAGTACTGCCAGTTCAGCCATCCGGTAATATCGCGACGGACCGTGATCACGCTTGGATCATTCTTGAGGTAGAAGCAATAGATGCGTCCTGTATCGGGGACCTGGAAAAGCCAGCTGTATGATGCCGGCCCCGGATGTGCCGGCGAATCGCCGGCAACGATCCGCGCTCCGCTCCAGGTCTGCCCCGCGTCGGTACTCCGGCTGATCGCGACCCGCTGGTCCGGTTTGCCCTCTTCGCTCGCCATGGTCCACGTGACGAGATAAGAGCCCGCCTTGGTCACGATGCCCACGACCTGCTGGTTGCAGCGGTCGTTCTTCGAGGACAGGGTCGGAAGATAGATCGCACTCAGGGGATCGGTGCGGTCCCAGTCTCCCTGCACGCCATCGCCCACAGCCGGCGCTTCGAGGCTACCCGCCGGCCTCGCCGTTCTGGCCAGCTCTTTATTGAATGCCGCAAGACGCGCCTTCAGTTCCTTCACCTTCTCGGGATGCTGTGCAGCCACGTTGTGTTTCTCGCCCTCGTCCCTCTTGAGGTCGTAAAGGGCCGTACCCTTGTGCGTCCATGTCGTTGCCGACGTAGGAACCAGCAGTTTCCAGTCACCAACCCGAATCCCGGAACGCTTCCCATGTCGGGCATGAAAGACGAACTCGGCATACGGCGATTTGGCGCCCCGCTGGCCCGTCATCAGGGGTTGGATATTCTTGCCGTCGATCACGCGATCCGTCGGCACGTCTGCACCTGCCATCGCGCTGAAGGTTGGCAGGAAGTCCATAACCGTTGTAAGTTCGTCGCAGGTCGTACCGGCAGGAATGCGACCGGGCCCCCACATGACACAAGGTACACGCACGCCACCTTCCCAGCATTGCTGCTTCTTGCCACGAAACGGCGCGTTAGAACCGAACCACTTGGCATCAACGCCCCACGGATTCGTGCAGGCTCCATTGTCCGACGTGAAGACCACAATCGTGTCCTCGACAAGCCCTTGTTCCTCGATTGTTTTGAGTATCTCCCCCGTACTCCAGTCAATCTCCTCGACCGCGTCGCCGTACGGGCCGCCTTTGCTCTTGCCCTGAAATCGCTCTGACGCTGCCACGGGGCCATGCGGCATGGGATGCGACAGGAACAAGAAAAACGGATTCTGTTTGTTAGCCCTGATCCAGTTCACTGCCTCCTCGGTAAGCGTTCTTGTCAGTTCCTCGAAAGGAGGGAACGGAACGCTTTCCTCGTCCCGCAGGAACAGGTCCGAATAGTCACCTCTCTTCCGCATCATCTCCGTTTTGAGGCAATGCCCCATGGGTGTTCCGTAGTAGTGATCGAACCCATGCCGAGTTGGATAGAACTGTGGGTGGTGCCCGAGATGCCACTTGCCGATGCAGGCCGTGGCGTAGCCCCGTGACTTGAGCAGTTCCGCGAGGGTGATCTCGTCTGCATGCATGCCGATCGTGTCGGGCGTGTGCAGCGGCGTTCCGAGCCCGACCCGCGAGGGGTAACACCCGGTCATGATCGACGCGCGCGTCGGAGTACAGATGGGCGCCGTGGCGTAGAAGTCGGTGAACCGCATGCCTTCCGCCGCCATGCGGTCGATGTTGGGGGTCTTGATCCGGTCTGAACCGAAACACCCCAGGTCGTTGTAGCCCTGGTCGTCGGTGAGGATCAGGATGATGTTGGGTCTGGCGGGATTCGTCGCCGCCTCAGAGTAGAAACACGACATCCCAAGCATCACCGTGAGTACAAGGCATCTTAATCGAAACGTTGTCATCAGCTTAGTGAGACGCATCCTCTCCTCCGTGGCTCCGTGGCTCCGTGGTGTGTCCCCTCCCCGTATGGGACGCTAGTGATTCCTGTTGGAGGGACGCATACATGGTCACAATGTTCTCCATGGGAATGTCGGGGCCGAGTACCTGGCTCGGCGCGAAGATGTAGCCGCCCTTCGCTCCCAGCGTGTCGGCCACCTCGCGGGCGTGCGCGGCGACCTCTTCCGGCGTGCCGAACGGCAAGACGCCCTGAGTGTCAACACCGCCGTGGAACACAATTCGCCCCCCGAAGCGGTCGGCCAGCGATCGAGGTTCCATCCCCGCGGCCGTGACCTGGATCGGGTCGAGGATGTCGATTCCCGCTTCGATCAGATCGGGTATGAGCTCCGCGATGGCGCCGCAGGAGTGCATCATGACCTTGAGGCCGTAGCCGTGCGCAAGATTCGTCAGACGCCTGATGTTGTCGTAGAAGAACTCACCCCACATGTCGCGGCTGAGCAGCAGGCCGTCTTGACTGCCAAAGTCGTTGCCGAAGAACCAGATGTCCATTTTCCCTTTCAGCGCCTCGAAATAGCTCTGGTTCAGTTCCAGGTAGACATTCGTCATCTTGTTAATGAGGGTCTTCATCAGTCGCGGCTTGAGCGCGATGTTCAGCAGAAAGTTCTGGAACCCGTGTAGCCGGTAGGCATCGCCCATGATGCCCGTCCATAGGCCGCCGATGATGACGCGATCGGAATGGCGTTCTGCTTCGGCGGCTAACGGCGAGAAATCGAAGTCGGCAGCCGTCGGCCAGCGGTGGTCCAGGATGTCCCGTTCCGTTTCAATGGTCTCCAGTGGGCCGGCTATCGCCTCGTCGGCCGAGAACTTGCTGTCGTAAGTCCCACGCCGCCAGCGGATACCGAAGGCACAGGTGCGCTCCATCTCGGACACGTCGAGCGCCGGCCCCTTGTAGTAGGGCATGAAGCCTTCGTTCTGGCTGATGTCGCGGGCGGGCAGGTAGAAGAAGTCGCACCCCAGTCGGTCGAGCAGTTCTTCCTCGCTCTCGCAACCCAGGTGCGCTTTCAGCCTGCGGTCGGTTTCCGCGTGGGCCAGGTAGTCGACAGGAAGCCTATCCGGTTTTCGGAATTCACAGGTTGCGTTGAATCGTTCTTTGGAGGTCATGCCGAGCAACAATCCCATTGCAGTCTCACTTGGTCGAGTCCTCTGCGTGGTCCTGCAAGTCTACCAGGACGATGCGCTTCTCCCCGGCGAAGGCCTCCTGCGCCTGTGGGGTAAAACCTCTCCGGCTCAGCAGGACATAGCGATCCGCATCGGTCTTGGCCAACAGCTTCCGGACTTCCCTGACCCCGCATGCCTTGTTCCGCCATTTGACCTCGAACGCCCAGCGCTTTCCGCGCCGTGTAACAGCCAGCAGATCGACCTCTCCCCTTTCGGTCTCAACGTTCTTTTCAATCTCGCGGAAGACGGGAATCCTGGTCCCCCACAGGACGTTTCCCTGCGCACGGGTGACTGCGTAGTGGAGCTCGAATTCCTTCGTGCGCCCGAGCTCGGATGCGGTGCGGTTGTACGCCTCAAGCAGCTTCGTCACCTGTGACTGGAGGTAAGCATTCCGCTCGTATTCGTACTGCTCGAGTCCCAGGTAGCGGTAACGCAGAAAGTACCTGAAGGGAACGACGCGGAAGAAGTACTTGCGCTCGCGGCAGTAGACAAGGTCGACGCGGATCAGTTCTTTGAGCGCGGAGTGCACTTCCTCGAGGCTCTTGCCAAGCGCACGCGAGATTTCCGGCGCCGTGAGCGGCTGATCCGCGAGCGACATCACCTTAAGGGTTTCTTTCAGGACCCCTTCGCCGCGGGCCCGCTTGAGCGATTCGTCCAACAGGTAGCTATAGTAGTTATAAATCACACCCGATGAATCGAACACTTGTTCCCTGAAGATGTCCCGCACGGGGCGCTCCCTGAGCCGGTATTCGCGGGCAAACACCGTCAGCAGGTAGGGGTTGCCGTACGTGTGCGTGTAGAAATCGAGCTTGATGTCGTTGGGAAGTCGGCCGAGCCGCGACGTTAGCAGCTTGAACGATGCCTCCCGGGTCAGTTCGCTGAGATGGAGTATCGAGAAATGGCTGAAGAGGTACTTCTTCTCGTCGGACAGCCACGCCTCCATAAGGGTAGGATAACTGCCGCTGAGCAAGAAGAACACATTGTCAACCTCCTGAACGTGTGCGCGGAACAAGGCATCGATACTCCGAATTCCACGAAACCGCTCCAGGGCCAGGATGTCCTGGAACTCGTCAAGGACAACAACCCATTTCCTGTCCCCAAGTTCCTTGAACACGGTGAATGCCGCGTGAAACATCGTTTCGTTATCGCCGGACTGCAGGGTCACACGCTGAAATCGGTCCACGGCGCGCACCAGGTCATTGCTGCCGGTCCGCAGCGCCAAATCCAACAGCTCCTCATTCCGCGAACGCGTGGCGGACTGCAGGGCGGCGAGGACCATGGATCGCGCGAAATCGCGCGGTGAGTTGGCGATCTTCGATACGTCGAGGTAGACCGTATTCATGATCTCCCGGTCCACGACGTGATCGAGAAAGTACTTGAGCAGGCTGGTCTTGCCGGTACGGCGCAACCCCAGTACTGCGAGATGGCACGTGTTGTCCCATTCGCCCGCGCGAAAGAGATTGAGCAAGGCCTCGAGCCGACGCAGTTCCGTGTCACGGTTGACAAAGCGCATAGCATATCTCCCATGCTGGAATTAACCCAAACGACTTATAACGCGTTTGGGTTAGTAACGCAACACATTCCTCGCGCTTCCGGCGCATGCCGAAGGCGCAGGTGCGCTCGGTCTCGGACACGTCGAGCGCCGGCCCCTTGTAGTAGGGCATGAAGCCTTCGTTCTGGCTGATGTCGCGGGCGGGCAGGTAGAAGAAGTCGCACCCCAGTCGGTCGAGCAGTTCTTCCTCGCTCTCGCAACCCAGGTGCGCTTTCAGCCTGCGGTCGGTTTCCGCGTGGGCCAGGTAATCGATCGGCGGCCTGTCCAGTTTGCGGAACTCACAGACCGCGTTGAATCGTTCTTTGGAGCTCATCTTCTACCTCCCGTAGATCAGCGTCCCGCGAGTGGCGGTAACTGGAGGTGAAGGCGCCGACTCGGTCAGATTATCGTAGAGCGTGAAGTTGACGAAGTCGATGTTGACCTCGGACAGGGGCACCGGCGTCCCGCTCACGAAGCCCTGGATGTCTGCGATATCGATGTCAGCCGGGAGCGTGGAATAGGTCCGGCTCAGCACCAGCTCGCCGTCAAAGAAGACGTCAAGCGTCGTGGTCCCGTCCTTGTCGTACTTGTAGATCCTGAAGTTGTGGTAGAGGCCGTCGCCGATGAGGCCATCGACGTTGAGATCCGCGGTGGCGCCGTCGAAGACGGCACTGCTGTTGACGAACCCGATCCGCCCCAGCTCGCTCGTGCCGCCGTCATTGGAGAGGCCGATCCAGGCCTGCTTGCCGGCCCCGTTCTCCGAGCGAACGCCGAACATCGCGAACGGAACGCCACCGGATGACGCCTGGCCCTGCAGGATCTCGAACTCGATCTCGAAGACCCAGCCCTTGTCGGCCGCGGTGCCGGTGTCGGTGAACTGCGACACGTTGTCTGTCTGGACCAGGATCAGGCGGTTGTTGCCGCCCGTGGCGTTGTCGAGGGCCGTCATGACCGACCGCGCCCCGTCGGTGGTGTAGGTCCAGTCCGTGCCGTTGTCGAGGATGCTGGTGTCAAAGGGGCTCGCCTCGTCGCCGGAGCTGCCGTCATGAGAATAGGCCAGCAGCAGGCCGGACGCGCCCACGTTGACCACCTTGCTGGTCACGGGAGCACCGCCCACCGGACCTCCTCCCGAGCGGGAGATGGTCAACGTGACGGTGTACTCCTGCATCAGAGCGTAGGTGTGCGCGACGGAGAGGCCGGTGTCCGAGCTGCCATCGCCGAAGTCCCAGGTATAGACCGGGTCCGGCAGGTTGGTCAGGGCGGATCCCGCAGCGGACAGGGTGACGGTGGTGCTGCCTAATGAACCGGAAGCGGTGATCACTGCGATTGCAGAGGCCTCCTGGACGCTGTAGCTGAGCTGCGCGACCGGGTGTCCCTGCAGGTTGGGCGTGCCGACCTCGCTGATGGTCATGCTGACCTGATAGGTGCCGGCCGTGGCGAAGGTATGGTTCGTCACGGCGCCCTGCACCGAGGGTGAGCCGTCGCCGAAGTCCCAGGTGTAGACCGGGGTGGTGAGTTCGCTGACGTAGGAGTGGCTGGCGTCGAAGATGACCGATTGTCCGGGTTCGGCGCTGGCTACCGCCGGGACGATGCCCGCGGAGACCGCGGGACCGGAAATACCAGCGGCGTTCCGGAAGTTGGCGATCGACTCGGTGTGCATGAGGGCGCGGTCGTAGACTCGCAGGATGTCGACGGTACCATTGAGGCCGGAGCCGACCGCGATGTTGCCGCCATTGACGTCGGAGAAAGCATCATCGAAATGGACCCAGCCGAAGGTGCGATCGCCCGTTCCGGTGTCGTAGTTCGTCCCGTCGCCCACCTTGCCGTTGGCGACCATGGTGATGATCTTGACGGGGGCATCGATGTGCACGGAGATGTGGGCCGGCTGTCCGGCCACCACCGTGCCCGTGTCGGAGCGAAGGGTCACCGACCGCGTTCCGTCCGACATCGCGAAATCGACGGCGCCCAGCGTGTTGACCGTCATGCGCACGCCCTTGCCGCCGGAGAAGGTGTCAAACACGGTCTGGCCGGCGTTAAGATTGCTGGTCTGGAAGCGTGTCTCGATGGTGAAGCCCTTGAGGTCGTTGCCGGTCAGGTCCGGCAGTGCGGGCATGGTGTAGCTGCCGGTGACCGTGCCGGTTTGCTCGAGTTGCAGATTGGAGGTGGTCTTGGTCGAACGGCTCGGCTGGGTCTCGAGGATCGCCATGAAGCCGGCGTCGATCGGGTGCATGCGCGAAACGCCTTTCTCCGTCTCGCTGACGTACATCGTTCCTCCCACCTCCATCATGTCCGGGTAGCTGATGCGCTTGGACTTGTCCCGGTGGTAGAGGAGGATCTCGGGCTCGCCCCAACTGATGGCATTGCCGGCCTGGGTCCCGATGCTGACAAAGGCGGGATTACGCGTGCCAAAATCCGTCCTGCCGTTGACGTGCTGCCACATCAGGTACTTGCCGGAATTGAGTTTCCAGACCTTCACGTTGGCCCGCGGGTGGCGCACGACCCGACCATCGATGTGATAGCGACGCTTCACCGGTTCGGTCCAGGTCTGCCCTTCGTCAGTGCTGACAGATTCCCCGATCCATCCCCGGGTGGTGCGGTAGGTGAGCAGCAGGGCCCCGCTGGTCAGGTCCTGGAGGTCGAACTCCTCCTGCTCGGCGGCCCAGGTGAGTTCGCGGATGCCCTTCGACGCGGTATCCACGGAGTTGTCCGGGTTCACGGTGCCGGGCAGCATCTTCCAGTCGAGGGCGGTGGGATCTCCCTCGGTGTCGATGTTGTCGCAGCGGTAGATGTAGCCCTCGCCCTGCTGGCTGCCCCCGGAACCGAACGGCGAACTGAGCTTAGTGAAGGCGAAGAACATCTTGCCGTTAAGTCGCAGCGGCTTGTCGGTATTCCAGCCCGCCGGCGTCACTCCGGAAAAGATGTTGGAATTGTCCTTGTCGGTGTTGGTGTAGGGAATGATGTGACGGGCGGACCAGGTGGTGCCTCCGTCATCGGTGTAGCGGAAGGCGTACGGGCCGTGCGTGTCGCGGCGGGGCACCGATGGCGACGTGACGTAGGGCTCACCCCAGGTGTAGATGGCATAGACCCGGTTGTAGGTGGCGGCGGGGGCACGGTAGCCGCTCTGGTAGGGAACCACCCACGAGCTCAGGATGCCCGTATACGGCGCGGGCAGCGCGGACCCCGTTGCCTCGATGTCCACGAGGGCGCTCCATGTTTGCCCCTGGTTGCTGCTGGTGCAACTGACCACGTGTTGACCGTCAGACCCCTCCGCTCCGGGGCCGGTGGTGACGGTTAGCAGCCAGCGTCCGTCCTCGAGGACGACGAAATAGGGCTCGTCGGCGTAGTTCTCGTCCGGCGTCTGCCAGCCGTTCTGCAGATCCCGCCAGTCGGACTGGGCGCAAACGCCGCAGACTGCGAGGAAGGATACCAGGAAGAGACGTATGATTCTGTTTGTCATCGGCTCAAACTCCACTTGTTTCAGAGAACCGCCGTACTCTCCCGGAGATTAAGGCGAAAGATTAAGGCGAAAGACAAAGGGAAGAGGGCAACCCCCCCTTATCTTTCGCCTTAATCTTTCGCCCTAATCTTCCCCCTCTCAGTTCCCTGCGAAAACTGTGACTGCCGTCACAGGCCAGGCTGAACAGGTGTTTCTCGCCCGTGACTATGTGAGCGCCGCGCCGCGCCATTCGGGCGCTGCGCCCGGCTTCACATTCGGACTTGTCCCGGCGTCTTGTCCTCCGTAGCTCGGAGAGCGAAGGAGGAAGTTCCCGCCACAGGCGGGGACGAAGCCGGATCACTTCCCGTAAATCAGCGTCCCGGGGGTGGCGGACGGTCCCGTAGCAGCAGGACTGCCGGTGCCGCCATTCCAAAGCGCGTCGATCTCGGCCTGTGACAACGCCCCATTCCATATCGCCACGTCGTCCAGGTAGCCGTCCAAGTAATTTGAGGATCCCTCCGGTAGCTTGCCGAAAGTGAGCGCGTAGGTGTTATCGATGGAACTGCCGTTCCACGAGCCCAAGTCATCCAAACCCAAGGTTGTTTCCTTGACCGAATCGACGTAGATGTCCACCGTGCCGTTGCCGCCGTTGTGGTCGAACACGGCGACCGCAAGGTGCCATCCCCCGTCGCCCGCGTCGCTCGCCCCGTTGGCATTGCCTTTCTGGATGCGCCGTCCGCCGCCGTCGGACATCCCGGGGCAGACCCGGTCAGGGCTGGTGGTGTCGAGGAAGACGGTCCATCCTTCCATGGTGTTATTACCTGCCCCGGTGGCGAGAAATCGGTCGGAAGCCGCTGCAGTTGTTATTTTGAACCAGAAGCTGACACTCATAGCGCCGGTCCCGATGACGAAATCGCCGCTCGTGCCGGCCGTCATGTAGTCGTTGCCGCCGTCGAAGAGCGCCGATCCAGCGCCGATCTTGCTGGTGGTGGTCTGGAAGTTGGCACCGTTAAAGCCAGTGGCGTCTTTCGAGCCGACCGCATCGGTCAGGTCGGAATCAAAAGTCCAGTTGTGAATCAGGTCCGCCGCCGGCGCGCACGCTGCCCACGCCGCAATTGCCACTGCAAAAAGTACTGTTGCTGATTTTCTTGATTTTTTCATCTGCTCGTCTCCAATCTTCATTGTTCCTTCTGTTCCGTTACGTTGCGTACCATACAGCCCGCTCACGCGAGCAAACCGTCAGCGTTGTTCATCATCCGGCTTCGTCTCCGCCTGCGGCGGAAACTACGCCGGGACAAGTCCGTTCATAGGCATCGCCCTCCTTTCGGGTTTGGGGGTGGGGGGGCTGGGGGAGTGTGTGAGTGTGTGAGTATGGGAGTGTGGGACCCTCCGCAAGGCTTGCCCCGCGGAACGCGGGGTCGCTGAGCTCCCAAGCGGGAGGGCAGGGGCGGGATGCGTGTAATCGTTGTCCCGATCGTTGTCCCGATCATTGTCGACGATGATCGCGATGAGGATCGAGACAAGGATGGGAAGCGACGAGGATCGCGATGAAGATCGGGACAAGGATGGGAGATACGGAATGCGGGATGCGGGCCGTCAACCGTAGTCGTCGCCGTAGTCGCTTGCCCGCCGTAGTGCGGAGCACGAAGGAGGGTCCACCGGAATGCGATCGGATTACGACTACGGCGACGATTACGGAATACGAGTGGAGAGGACTTCACCGCCCCGCTCCCCGGGCCGGGGACGCGATCAGCCGAGAGAGAGAGAGAGAGCTGGAACCGTGCCAGACTCAGGCGGCGCCGGGATCGGCGTGGTGCAGAGTCTTGCGTGTGTTTGGGACCAATGAACACTACCATCTCCATGTTTGATATACTATAAACAACGAAGTGCGCACAATCAAGGGAAAAATTGAAAAAACCGACCGGGATTCATACTGGCTCTAAGCGCCTGGCGGCCAAGTAGTTGCAATCGCTCCGCGTCGTCATGTTTCGCCGAAAGCGCTCCATTTACCAGATACTCTTGACATAGCACAACTGCCGTGATAGAAACCTGAGTCACATGAGGAGAAACTAGTGACCATTGGGAGGACGCGTGTAATGGAGAAGAGAAGAAGTACCCTGCCCTTGATAGGCGGTTTGTTTGTAACAATGGCCGTTGCGGTTGGTGCGGCCGCGGGGGCCGCGCCGGATGTGGCGCACTTATCGGCGCGCACGCGGGATTGGCGAAACATCCTGACCGGCTCTGTCATTCCCGACCAGGGGTACTGTGATCAACCGTATGTGATCGTCAACAAGGACGGCTCATGGACCTGCACGGTGACCACCGGCAGAGGGCATGAGGGGTCTCGCGGACAACACATCGTGTCCTCAATCAGCACCGATCAGGGCAAGACGTGGGGGCCGTTAGTCGATATTGAGCCTGAGACCGGGCCCGAGGCGTCGTGGGTTGTTCCGCTAAGGACCGACTACGGCAGAATCTATGGGTTCTATACGTACAACGGCGACAACATCCGGCCCGGGCGAAGTGATACACACGGCTGGTACTGCTACAAGTACTCCGACGACAACGGCAAGACCTGGTCAGACGAACGCTACCGGATACCGATGCGCGAGACGGCCGCTGACCGCCATAACGGGCTCCCTGAGGGGTGTCCGCATTTCTGGGGCATTGACAAGCCGAAGGTCGACAACGGTGTCGTCCGGTTTGCATTCACGAAGCTCGGTAAATACTTTCTGGGCAATGGTGAAGGCTTTATCGTGAGATCCGATAACCTCATGACCGAGCGTGATCCGGCGAAAATCAACTGGGAAATACTGCCGGAAGGCGACCATGGTGTTCGTGTGCCCGCGTTCGGTTCGATTCAGACGGAGTTCAATCATGTCCCGTTGGGCGGGAATCGGCTCTACATGGTTTATCGCACGACGTTGGGGTACCCGATCCACTGCTACAGCGAAGACGGTGGCGAGAGCTGGAGCACGCCTGAACACATGACCCATACACCGGACGGGCGCCGGATCGAGACGCCGCGGGCGTGTCCCAAGCTCTGGAGGTGTAAGAACGGCAAGTACCTGTTCTGGTTCCACAATCACAATGGCCGAACCTTCCGCGGCCGGAACCCGGTCTGGCTCACCGGTGGCATCCTGAAGGGCGGAAAGATGCACTGGTCGCAGCCGGAGATTCTGCTCTACCACCACGTCCCAAAAGCAAGGGGCATGAGCTACCCCGACCTCATCGAGCAGGATGGGAGGTACTGGGTGACCGAGACGCAGAAGACCGCCGCGCGCGTCCATGAGATCCCGGTTGACCTGCTCGAGGGCCTGTGGGGGCAAGTCGAGGGCAAACCGGCCGGCGCGGAGGGGGCCATCCTCTCGCTGAGCGGGGACGAGACCGCCCCAGGCAAGACGGTTGACCTGCCGGAGCTGCCCGATCTCTCGCTTGGCGGCGGGTTCAGCGTGGACACCTGGCTCAAGTTGGCCGGCCTCGAAGCCGGGCAGACCATTTTGGATTCCCGTGATGACAGCGGGTGCGGTTTCGCGATCTCAACGGGCGAAAAGGGGAGCCTGGTCTTTGTCATGGGTGACGGCCTCCGCAATGCGACGTGGACCTCCGAGCCCGGCCTGTTGACGGCCGGCAAGTTGCACCACGTTGTCATTATCGCTGACGGCGGACCGTGCATCATTTCGGTCGTGCGCGACGGCGTCCTGTGTGATGGCGGGCCCGCCATCCAGTACGGCTGGGGCCGCTTCGACCAGAAATTCGGCAGCCCGTCAGGCGGCCCCCTTCGCGTCGCTCCTGCGCTCAAGGGCGCCGTGAAGCATGTCAGGATTTACGACCGTTATCTGCGCACCTCGGAAGCGGTCGGTAACTTCCGCGTCGGTTGTCCGGCGGTGCGGTGACCAGAGGAGAGGACGTTTGTATGGGCAGCACCAAGAAGAAGCTCGAATCGGATGAAGCGGCGCTCGGCGCCTGGATCATGATCGGCCATCCGACCGTTGCCGAAGTGTATGCCGGCGAGGGCTTTGACTGGATCGCCGTCGACATGGAACATACGGCGACCGACATCCGCGCGTTCCACGAGATTGCCGTGGCCGTCAAGGGCTCGGGGTGCGATCTCCTGGCGCGCCTGCACTCCTGTGACGCCGTGCAAGCCAAGCAGGTGCTGGATGCCGGCGCGAACGGGATCATCGTGCCCCTGGTGAATTCACCCGAATGCGCCCGGAAGGCCGTCTCGATCGCGTCGTTCCCGCCCCACGGGGAACGCGGGGCCGCCTTCAGCCGCGCTTCGGATTTCGGACGAAACTTCCGCAGCTACTTTGACAGCCACAACGATAATGTCATTGTTGTGATCATGCTCGAGCACGTCGATGCGCTGGCTAACCTCGACGGTATCCTGGAAACTCCCGGTCTGTCAGCCGTGTTCATCGGCCCCTACGACCTTTCCGCATCCATGGGGCTGGCCGGTCAACTAGACCACCCGGACGTGCGCGCGGCACAGCAACAGATCTTGGATGCCTGCCGCCGACACGGCGTGCCGGCGGGCATGCACGTGGTGCCCGTCGATCCGGAGCAGGTGCAGCAGCGCATTGAGGAGGGGTATCGTTTCATTGCCTGCAGCATGGACACCGAGTTGCTCATTCACGGATGCAGGGCCATGCTTGGTCCTGGGGAGAGCACCACATGACGGCCTGCGTTCTGGTTACGGAGAAGGAGTACCGCAAAGGCAAAGACGTCTTCGACTCGGCGGCGGGCCTGGACATTCGTCCGGCGCCTGCGGATGAAGAGGTCCTGGCTGCAGACATACGGAAGCAACGCGTCTCGGCCGTTGTTGTCGGCGTGGAGCGTTACGCCGGGCCGTTGTACGCGGCTCTCGCGGAGACGGCAGGGGACACGAATGGCGCCCTCATCGCGCGCTTCGGTGTGGGGTACGACGGTATCGACGTGGCGCAGGCGCGGGCACATGGGGTCCTCGTCACGAACACGCCCGGCGCACTGGATGAGAGTGTGGCTGAGCACACCCTTTGGCTAATCGGCGCCCTGGCACGTCATGTCGCGACGGGTGACGCGGCCGTACGGCGTGACGCGTTCGCCCCGGCCGCCGGCATGGAGCTTGCAGGCAAGACCCTCGGCATCATCGGGTTCGGCCCCATCGGCCGCCGCGTCGCCCGCATGGCGCATATGGGACTGGACATGCGTGTACTGGCCACCGATCTCCTGCCGCTGGACGCGTTGGCCGAAAGCGCAGGGAGTGACCCGGAGGCAATACGCGAAACGACGGGCGTGCAAGCGGTCGAACACGACGCGGACGCGGTGATCGAGCAGGCGGACGTGGTGTCGCTTCACCTCCCCGCCACGCCTTCTAACTGGCGTTTCATGAACGCGGAGCGGCTCGCGCGACTGAGGCCCGGGGCGCTCTTAGTGAATACCGCGAGGGGCATGCTCGTCGATGAAGTCGCGCTATACGACGCCCTGGCTTCCGGGCGACTGGCCGCGGCCCTGGACGTGTTCGAAGAAGAACCCTACCAACCCCAAGCCTCCGGCAAGGACCTGCGCACACTGGGGAACGTCGTGTTGACTCCGCACGCCGGATCGTCCACGATCGAAGCGAATCGTCGCATGGCGCGCGCGTGCGTAGCGAATGTCCGGGCCTTCATCGAAGGCTGCATCGAGGACCTGACGCGTGTGCCGGTCAGGGGGCAGGAGTCAGGAGGCAGGAGTCAGGAGGCAGGCGATGGCAGTACAGAACGTCAAGGAACTGACAGTCTACAAGAAGGCATTTCAGCAAGCTATGGCGTACTTCGAGGTCAGCAAGCGCTTTCCGCCAGAAGAGAGGTATGCATTGACGGGCCAAGGTAGACGCTCTTCGCGTTCGGTGTGTCAGAATCTTAGAGAGGCCTGGGCCAAGCGGCGCTACGAGGCACATTTCATCAGCAAGCTGACTGACTGCGATGGTGAGAACGGAGAAACTGATACTTGCTGGGATTTCGCACTGAGTTGTGGCTATATATCGGTTGCAGAGCATGCAGATATGACAGCATTAAACAAGGAAGTCGGCAAGATGCTGGGATCGATAATTCTAGAACCCGAGAAGTTCTTACTGACCCCTGACCCCTGACTCCTGACCCCTGGATACTATGGCAAACTACACGTTCACGGATGACAGTGCCGGCGTAGCGCCGGCGGATACGCTAACCCGGCGCGTCTACGAAACGCTGCGCGACGAGATCATTGACGGCGTCCTGGAGCCGGGCGACCGGCTCGTCCGCAAGAAGGTCGCCGAACGTCTCGGCGTCAGCCCGATGCCCGTTATGGAAGCCCTGTACATGCTCGAGGTCGACGGTCTCGTCGAAAGTCGCCCGCTGTACGGTTGCCGCGTGAAGCCCCTGACACTGGACGACATCGAAAACGATCTGGTGCTGCGCGAGGCCATCGAGTGCCAGGCGGCGCGCCTCTGCTCCGAGCGGGCGTCCGATGAGGACATGGCCCGGCTGAAAACGCTGGCGCGACAGCTGGACCGCACTATGGCAAAGGGGGACCCGAAGTCGAAGCTCGGCATGCAGCTCCACTTTGACCTTCATCTCGGGATCGGCCGTGCCACGGGCTACAAGAGCCTCGAGGAGGAACTGGGACGCGTGTGGTTCCAGAGGTACATGTCTCTCAACTGGATCAGCGCCACGCTTGTGGAACCGGTACCGGCCAAGTGGCACCAACAGCTCATGGAGGCCATCAGCAGCCGCGACCCTGCTCGTGCGGAGGCTGCCATGCGCGAACACGTACGGCACGGTCAGAGCTGCAGCCAGGAATCCCTGGACTACTATCTTCAGCAGAGCGGGGAAAGGGGAACGGGTTGATCGTGTCGGTGCAGAGTTTGTCCGAGTCTGCAATGCCCGCGATCGGGCACGGACCGTTCCAATCGGGAGACAGGCAACCCTGATCCTTTGCCCTAATCTTTCGCCTTAATCTCTCCCTGCGACTGGGACGATTAGGGCGAAAGATTAAGGCGAAAGATTAAGGAAGTTGAGAATAGGCGGGAACGTCAGGACGAAACGGAATTCCGGGTCACCGAGTATACATGTCGACGCACATCACAACCACGGCGGCGCTTCTGGGGGTTGTCCTCCTCTGCGGCTGCGGCTCGTCCGAGGATGCGGCGAAGCCCAAGATCCTACGCATCGCCTACACCATGGGCACGTCCGAGCTGATCCACCGAAGCGCCCGGAAGATGGCCGAGCTCGTCGACCGGAAGTCCGACGGCGCGATCGAAGTTCGCCTCTATCCGGCCAGCCAGCTCGGCAACGATCAGGGCGTGATCGAAGGGCTCAAGCTCCGATCGATCGACGCGGCCATCACCGGCAGCGCCCCCATCGGCTGGTACACGCCCGAGTATGGCGTCCTGGAGGCACCGTTCGTCTGGCGCGACTATGCGCACGCACAACGCGTGTGGGACGGTCCCCTGGGGCGGGAGATGAAGGACACCGTTTTCAAGAGAGCCAAGGTGCGCATGCACGATATCTGGTTCCGCGGCCCCCGTTACCTGACGACCACGAAGCGCAAGGTCAGCCACCCGGATGATCTGAAAGGACTGAAGCTCCGCGTTCCGGAACTGGACGTCTACATGAAGTCCTGGCGCGCCTTCGGCGCCAACACCACGCCGATCCCGTTCAGCGATATGTTCATGGCCCTCAAGCTGGGTGTGGCGGAGGGCCAGGAGAATCCGCTGGCCACGATCTACGGCAACAACCTGCACGAAGTGCAGAAGTACATCATGGAAACGCAGCATTTGATCGGCTTCTTCATCTTCTTCACCGGTGACGCGTGGGAGCAGCGCTTCACGGACGAGGAGCGCGCGCTGTTGACGGAAGCGCGACGCGAGGCAAACCGCTGGCACAACAGGAACCTGGAGGAGTCGGAAGAAGACTTCCGCCGCAAGCTGACGGAGGCGGGCGTCGAGTTTGTAAAGGTGGATCGTGAAGCCTTCCGGCAGATCGCGAAATCCAGGATCCCGCAGGAGTTCAAAGAAACCTGGAAACCGGGAATCTACGAGGCAATCGTCAACGGTGAGTGAGGGGCAGGAGTCAGGGATCAGGAGTCAGGGATCAGGGGAAGTTGAGAACATGACCGAGGAAAGAAAGGCACCTGCAAGATTGGGAATACTGGACTGGATGGTCGTGGTCTTTTTCACGGCGATCCTGGTCATCGTGCTGACGGCCGTCTTCTTCCGTTATGTCATCGGTCATTCGCTGGCCTGGAGTGACGAAGTCGTCCGCTACCTTTTCGTGCAGTTTACGCTGCTGGGCACCGCCCTGGCGCTACGTGACCGCCAGCACATTCGCGTGGAGTTCTTCGTCGAGCACCTCCCGGCCAAGGCGCGAAGGTTTGTCGAAGCCCTGGGCCTGGTGCTGGTGCTGGTGCTCAACGCCATCCTGGTCGTGTTCGGGATGCGGTGGGTTTTCGAATCGGCGGGATTCACGACGCCGGCGCTTGGCCTACCCTTGAATTGGGTGCTGTTCGCGCCCCTGCCCATCAGTGCGCTGTTTGCATTGGTTTACGGCGTGCGCCGCCTCGTGCGCGGAGAGTACGCCGAGCTCGACGTGGGCGGCGACAAACCCGCGGCGAGGGAGGACGGCTGATGCACATCCTCATCCTTTCTATGCTGCTCTTTCTCGTCATGGGCGTGCCCATCGGATATGCCATCGGCCTGGGTTCGGTCGTGTACATCCTGCTGGATACCGACATGTCCCTGATGCTTGTCGCCCAGCAGATCTGTAACGGGGCTGATTCGCTCGTGCTCCTGGCGTTGCCGTTCTTCCTCCTGGCGGGCGAGATCATGAACGCCTCGGGTATCACGAAGCGCCTGGTCCGCTTTGCCCTTGCGATGATTGGGCCCGTTCGGGGCGGGCTCTCGTACGTGGTGATCGCCGTCAATGTGCTCGTAGCTATGGTTTCCGGCGCGGCGATCGCCAGTGCCGCCGTGGTCGGGTCGACCCTCGTGCCGACGATGAAGAAGCAGGGCTACCCGGAAGGATACTCGGCGGCGCTCAACGCGTCCGCGGCGACCATCGGCCCCATCATCCCTCCGAGCATCGGCTTCATCATCTACGCATCCGTCGCCGGCGGCGAGGCCTCGATCGAGAAGCTCTTCATCGCCGGGGCCGTGCCCGGCCTTGTCATCGCACTGTCCCTCGCGGCCGTCTGCGGCGTGGTCAGTACGCTGCGGCAGTACCCGAAGGGCGAGAAGCACTCGCACGGCGAGTTCTGGACCAGCCTGAAAGGCGCGGCGTTGGGCCTTCTCATGCCAGTCATCATCCTGGGAGGCATTTTCGGCGGCATCGTCACAGCAACGGAAGCCGGCGTGCTGGCCGTGGCGTACGGCGTCCTCGTGGGTTTCTTCGTCTACCGTTCGCTGACGGTTGAGAAGCTGGTGCAGGCCCTGCTCGTGACAGCGAAGCGGACGGCGTCGATCATGCTGATCATCGCCTGTGCCTCGTGTTTCGGGTTTCTGATCACGCGGCAAGTCGAGGGCGGCGCGTTCATTGCGTTCTTCCAGAGCGTCACCGAACAACGCTGGCTCTTCCTGCTCATGGTGATCGGTCTCATCCTGGTGCTGGGCACGATCATGGAAGGCGGCAGCATCATGATCATCCTGACACCCCTACTGCTGCCGGTACTCAAGGCCTACGGCATCAACGTCGTGCACTTCGGCGTTGTCTTCCAACTGGCCATCATGGTCGGTCTGCTGACCCCGCCCGTCGGCATCCTGCTCTTCGTGATGTCGGGCGTCAGCCGCGTCTCCGTGAAAGAGATCCTGAAGAACCTGTGGCCCTTCTACCTGGTACTGATTGCCCTGTGCTTCGTCTTCGCCTTCGTGCCCGATCTCTCCATGTGGCTCGTGCACGCCTTGTCCGCCGCGAAGTGAGTGGAACCGTATAGAGTTTGGCCACGCCCAGAGCCTGCACCCACCGAAGGTCGCGGCTTCCCTGCGATCTCCACGTGCGGGATGCCCCAATTGATAATCATCTAGAGGTCATCAGGAAGGGCTCCGGTCAGGTATACTCCCCTGGGAGTTAGCAGCAACCAGGAGGAGGTATACCGATGACCGAAGCCGCAAAGACACTATACGCTGGAGCCGATCTACATGGAAGCAACGTCGTACTATCAATCTGCGATACAGAGGGGAAACGACTGATGGAGCGTCGGGTTCAAACGAAGTTGAGCTCCGTGCTTAAGGCCGTGGATCCGTACCGGGACCAGTTGAAGCAGCTGACGGTAGAATCGACTTACAACTGGTATTGGTTTGTGGACGGGTTAAGTGATGCTCATGTACCCGTGGTCATGGCTAACCCGGCACGGTTGGGCTCGTATAGTGGAGTGAAGGAAACGAACGACTTCACAGACGCGCGCTGGTTGGCAGAACTCTCACGCCTTGGAGTCGTACCCCAGAGCTATGTGTATCCACGCGGCCCACGAGCTATCCGAGATGTCCTTCGCCGTCGTCGTTTTCTGGTGCACCAACGCACCGCAGAGCGGAACAGTCTGATTGCGTGGCGCTCACGTCACGCAGTCTGTGCATCACAGAGCGGTTCCATAGAAGATGTATCGAGGCTTGGATTAGACCCGTTCGTTCGTCTGGAGGCGCAGATTCTTCTCAAAGCCATTGCCAGCCAGGAGGTACTGATCAAGCAGCTCGAGCAGGCTGTTATGGAGGTGGTCAAGCCGTTTGCTGGCTATGAGCGATTACAGAGTATCCAGGGCATCGGCCGGATCCTTGCGATGACGATCTATCTGGAAACGGGAGACGTATCACGGTTTGCCTCCAGCGCTCATTACGCATCATACTGCCGGACTGTTCGTAGCCGGCGCACATCCAA
This sequence comes from uncultured Victivallales bacterium, assembly GCA_964555035.1. Taxonomy (GTDB): domain Bacteria; phylum Verrucomicrobiota; class Kiritimatiellia; order UBA8416; family CAYOBW01; genus CAZKRK01. The sequence goes on from CAZKRK010000001.1 coordinate 22,245, forward strand.
CAACAAGGTTAAGGGAAGCAACAATGCGCGTAACGGCAACCCGCATCTGGCATGGGCCTTCTCGGAAGCGGCGCATTTTGCAATCCGATACGATGAACAGGTAAAGCGGTGGTTTGATCGCAAACGAAAGCGTTCAAACAAACCGATCGCGTTCAAGTCGCTCGCCAGCAAGCTATCCAAGGCGGCTTGGCATGTGATGCAAGGTGAACGATACGAATCAGAAAGGCTCTTTGGATGAGATAATTCCGAGCCGGCGCGTCAACCAGTGAGCGGTCTGGTCAGAACCAGGTAAATTGATTGGAACGCGTCGGCTCATCGGCACCATCAAAAAGCAACAGTTGGGACTGTCTGCCCCCGACCTCAGCTGCGAAGGGTCTGGTCCGGCCTTCGGGCGCAGCCACGACACATTGAATCGGCGAGGACGAGGCACAGAAGGTTTTCTGGGCCGCAGAAGCGGAATGGGTATCGGCAATATGGAGGCTCACCCCTCCGCCGCATGCCTGAAGCCAGATGGGTGACTGAAGCAGACAGCGATGAAGACCACCAAGGCAAACGTCTCAGGTGTGGCAATGGTGACCCGATCAAAACAGGAGATACGTGAGTTCCCTGATGTCAGGGAAGCAGGGGAGTACTTGTGTCTTGACCGGGACCTCTAATGGGTGACCGCTCAACGATAATGACTGAAAAACTTTGCACGGTGGTAGTTGTTTGGCGCCTGCTGCCTTTTCAGCACACCTCTCACAACTTGTACTGTGGAATCTTCAGCAATTCGCCGTCTTTAAGGGCCGACTCGTGTGCGACAATGCCGGCGACGGTCATGTTGAGCGCCTGGGCCACATCCACCCACGGCTTGCGGTCCCGCAGGATGGCGTCGATGAATTCGGTCGTATGATGGCCGTGCGATCCGCCGTGTCCGCCGCCGCCAACTCCCGGAGGAAGAGGTGGCCGGCTCGTGTTAACCGCGACCTTGTTGTATTTCTGTCCATAGACCCGTCCGCGTTCGCCGCCGTTCTGCCGGATATCCCAGCAGACAGCCATGCGCGACATGCCACCATCGTTCGTCCGGAAAAGTGCGATCTCGCTGCCGAAAGGGTTCTTGTAGTCGTTGTTCTCGGGTTGCAGGTGTGGCACGATGCTGGGCATGCCCATGCATGGGACTTCGGTAAAACTCCCGCCGGTCACACCGATGTGGTAGGCGTTTGAATGGGTTGGATACCATTGTGGAGGCAGCCCCTTACGCCACCCGTTGTTGTCCACATTCTTCGTCTTTGGATTGTATCCCCCGATGGGACTACCGAAGAAATGAAAGTACTCTCCCTCGGAGTAGATGATCTTGCCGAACCCCCCCGCGAGATACTGCTGACGCCATGCATACAGGTCGGCATGATAGTAGGACGTTTCAAACATCATGTACTTCAAGCCGCTCTTTTTGACGGCTTCGAAGACGCGGTCGGCATCTTCGAGCGATCCAAACGTCGCCGGCACCGCAGTAGCAACATGCTTGCCGTGCTGCAGCGCGGCGATGGCCAACCGCGCGTGGCTGGGCGCATCCGTGGCAATAAACACGGCCTCGATACTGTCGTCCTTGATCATCTCCTCGCACGACGGATAGGTCTTCTTGCAGCGGCAGGCCGCCGCAAGCTGAGCGCAACGGGAAGGAATCAGATCAGTCACCGCAACGACCTCGACGTTGGGGTGATCCTGAAAGCCCCATGCAGCGCCGAACCGGCACAGGCCGTACCCGGCGATGCCGACACGGACCTTCCGATCGGAAAATGGTTTCCATCCCTTGCTGCTCCCCGCCATGCATAGTGCAGGGCATTCTGAGCCAGCTGTACATCCATGGTTGCAGAAACACACAGCGACGAGGGCACGTTGTCGGCGCCCTTGAACCTGTTTTCCGGTGATTGTGATGGCACGACCTGCAAGGTGCCGGTCTCGTCCTCGATTGAGCGCCGGGGACAGTCCCTGTTCGATCTTTCGGATCTTTCGTGCCCGATCTGAGTCTTGACATTTGGGCACCAGACGAGCATATTGATTGTCCGGAGCCCGGAAGGATGCAGTATTCGACCCCGCGACGGGACGCGTGGGCCGCAAAGAGGTCTATCGCCTGCGTGACAACTACTCCCGCTTCTATCTGCGATACATTGTGCCTCGACGGGAAAGCATCGAAAAGGGGCTCCTGCACGACGTGGCCGTGGAGCAGCTTCCCGAGTGGGAAGCTGCCATGGGACTACAGTTCGAGAACCTCGTGCTGAGCAACGTGTTGCCCGTGGCGAGGTCCCTTGGCCTTGGGCGCACACCGTTGCTCGCCGCCGGCCCCTACATCCAGCGCGCCGCGGCCCGCCGGAAAGCCTGCCAGATCGACTTGTTGATGCGGAGTAAGCACTCGCTCTATGTCGTTGAAGTCAAGAGCCGCGGGAAGATCGGGTTCTCCGTGATCGACGAGGTGCGCGAGAAGGTTCATCGCCTGTCGGTCGCCCGCCACCAATCCGTAAGAACAGCTCTGGTCTACGAGGGCAACCTTGACTCCCGCATCGAGACAGAGGGGTTCTTCGATTTTCTTGTTCCCTTCTCGCGTCTGCTCGAACCGTAGGACGTGGCCTGTCAAATAGGAAATCTACATCATCTGTCACGAACCGAAATAAATGCATCACATTTCCTTGACCATACCCAGTAAATCGAATAGATATTCAGGGCATGTACGAGAGAATTATAGATATTCTGGAGTCAAACAGCTTCTTTCTATTTGGGGCACGGGAGACCGGGAAGACCACGCTTCTCCGTGAAATGTTCACGGAGAAGGACACATTGTGGATTGACCTCCTCCTGCCCGAAGATGAAGAGCTCTACTCACTGCACCCGGATGTCCTCATTGAGAACATTGACGCACTGCCATCCAAACCCGAATGGGTGGTAATCGATGAGATTCAGAAAGCCCCAAAGTTGCTCAACATTGTGCATCATCTGATTGAGAGACCGGACAACAGAGATAAATTGATTAAATTTGCACTGACCGGTTCCTGTGCACGAAAGCTGAAGAAGGGCGCTTCAAACCTTCTTGCCGGAAGAGCATTTACCCGCAACCTCTATCCACTGACATTCAGAGAAATAGGTGATGACTTTCACCTTATCAATGCCCTTGCGTGGGGGACCCTCCCCCCCGTTATGAATGCCCCGAGTGACAGGGAGCGCAGTGCATTCCTCAAAAGCTATGTAAACACGTATCTCAAAGAAGAAATCATCGGGGAACAGTTGATTCGAAATGTAACACCATTTCGAAAATTCCTTCCGATTGCTGCTCAGTGCAGCGGAACAATCTTGAATTATGCCAATATAGCAAAAGATATCGGCGTTGACTGGTCAACGGTTCGCAACTATTTTGAGATCTTGGAAGACACCCTTATCGGCTTTCAACTTCCCGCCTACTCAAAGTCACTTCGCAAGCAACAGCTCTCATCCCCGAAGTTCTACCTTTTCGATACAGGTGTTGAGCGCGCACTTGCCAAGACCTTGACGCTGCCCCCCACCACCGGCCAGGCAATAGGCCCGTTATTCGAGCATTTTATCATATGCGAAATGTTTAGACTGAACGATTACGCAGACAAAGACTACAGTTTTTCATACCTTACAACTCAGGGAGGTCGGGAAATCGACCTTATTGTCGAACGTCCGGGACAGAAGACCGCCTTCGTCGAAATCAAATCATCTAATAGAATCACTGACAAGCACTTGCGGCATCTCAAAGCAATTGCAGGCGAAGAGGAAGATGCTGAGGCCTATTGTTTTTGCAGTGAAAAGAGGGCCCGTAAGGATGGCAACATACTTATCGTCCCCTGGAAAGAGGGCTTTGAGAGAATAGGTCTGTGAACTAAATACTTGCGTTACACCCCACGACCCACACACCTCCCCCCCCAACAAGAAACCGCCGGCAATCGGTGCACCCGACTGCTTGCCCCGCACCGTGCCCCGCGAATGCGGGGCTCTGGTGCGAGGCCGGCGGCCATTCTTCAACCCATGCGCTCTACAGGACGGGGCACGTACCACGCCTCCGGCGTGGCAAGCCTGCCCGGCATCTTGTCCGCCGTAGCCCGACTTGTCCTTAAAAGCTTGAAGAGCGGAGTAGGAAGGGCGAAGGAGGAAGCCCCGCAGGGGCGACGCCGGATCCCGCATCCTGCCCCGACATTCGTCGGGATATCCGGCCTTCGGCCTCCGACATCGCGCCGAAGGCGCTCCCCTTGTCCCGGCATAGTTCGCGGAGCGGACGAAGCCGGACTACTTCCCGTAAACCACCGTCCCCTTCCTTCCACCCAGCGGATTACTCAGGCCGATGTGGATGGTGTCAGGTACATAGCTGTTCCAGGTCGTGGGGTCGGTGTTGTACAGGTTAAGCCAGTTCGGGTAGTGATCGATGAGGAGGAGTCCCTGACTCGGCGTTGACTCGGCCTAAGATCGCATAGGGCGACTCTGTACTCATGGGGCTTCGGGAGATACGTCCTGAGATAGCTCGGCTTCGATGGACTCGATGCTGGGGAGGCTGGACGCCAAGTCTTGGGGCAGGGCGCGGGTGAGCTCGTAGTCGGCCAGGCGGATTGGCTTGCGGATGTCGCGTAGGGAGTATTCGGCGAGGACACGGTCCTTGGTTTGGCAGAGAATTAGGCCGATGGTGGGGGCGTCTTGCTCGTGTCGGAGGAGGTCGTCGACGGCGGAGCAGTAGAAGTTCATTTTGCCGGAGTATTCAGGTTTGAAGTCGCCCTTCTTCAGGTCGATGACAATATAGCAGCGAAGCTGGAGGTGAAAGAAGAGTAAGTCGAGGTAGAAGTCTCGGTCGCTGATGTCGAGCCGATATTGGCGGCCGACGAAGGCGAAGCCGCGGCCGAGCTCGAGGAGGAACTTTTCGAGGTGGCGCAGGAGTCCGGCTTCCAGTTCACGCTCATGGAATGGCTCTTCGAGCGTGAGGAAGTCGAAGAGGTAAGGATCTTTGAGGAGGCCCTGAGCCAGGTCGGCGTGGACGGCGGGCAACGTGTCGGCAAAGTTAGTGATCGCCCCGCCTTGGCGCTCGTGGGCGCGGTTCTTGATCTGTGTGGTTAGGGTGTCGCGGCTCCAGCCGTGTTCGACGGCTTGGCGGGCATACCAGTCGCGGATGGTCAGATTCTTTATCTTCTCGATAAGAGCCACGTGGTGAAACCAGGGGAGTGCGAAGAGGATATTGAGAGGCATGGCCAATTCTGCAGCAGGTTGCTGCAAAACTGGCGGAGCTCCATATTCACGGGTGAAGCGAACCATGTAGTTGAGATTCCTCTCCGAGAACCCCTTCTGCTCCGGCAACTCATTTTTGAGGTCAGCGGCCAGTCGTGGGATGACGGCAGTGCCCCATCCTTCCTTCTGTTGTCGGGTGGCGATCATGCAACCGATATCCCAATAGAGTCGGATCATTTCGGCGTTAGCGGAGAGGGCCGCGCGATGCTGGGCCTGGCGGACCCGGTGCTTGATGTCGCCGAGCCCGCAGGGCGAAGGGGGGACCCCTCCCCCCTACTCTTTCCCCATCTTTATCGCTTCTTCGAGGCTGATCATCTTGCGGGGGTTTTCGGCGTTTTCGATTTCTTCGATGAGCGTTTGGACCATCTGCGGGGTCAGCGGGGTGTCCTTGGTCTCACCTTCGGAATCTGCTGCCGCTCCCTTCTGCGCCCCTTCAAGTGCGGCTTTGAGTTTCGGCAGGTAGGGCTTTGCGTTGGCGGCAAACTTCTCGAACAGGCCCAGATGGGCGATCCTTTCCTTGCCGCGTGTTCTGCTCGGGAAAGAATCGATACAGAGCTCGACCGCTTCCTGGATGTTGAGTCGGTCCAACAGCCCGACGGCGGTGGCGGCACATGCGTTGCCGCGATACTGGGTCCAGCTACGATCGGTTGATACCCCTGTGTGCATGACCATGTCGGCAACGTAGTGAAAGTCCTCGATGGGCATCTGCACGGCAAGCAGTTTCATCGCGCCGTTCCGGACGCCGCCGGAGTGCTTGTGGCCGAGCAGCTTGTTGATCGCCTTATAGTAACGCTGTTTGTCGGTAACGCTCAGATTCCGCCAGTACGGCTCGCCAAGGCTCACCAGGGCGCCGCCCGCGGCCGCGTCCAGATCATCCCAGGGATCGTCCTCCTCCTCTTCCACCACAACCTTGACCAGGTCAAAGAAGTACTTGAGCGCAGGCTTCTGCAGCGCCCCGTAATCACTGTTACTACGGGTAAAGTCTTCCGCCGGATCGACATAGCGCGCCCAGTTGGCACTACCCAATGTCTTCGCGGCCGCGCAGCGCAGGTCGAGGGCATTGCTCCGGTCGGTCATGATGGCCGCCACTTCATCGAGGACTTCGGGGTTTGGGTCCCAGAACCGGCCCGCGCCGACCACGGCCGTGGGGCCGCGTTTGGCTTTGAGCCGCTGCTGAACCAGCGGCAGAAGATCTTCGCGTTTGAACTTCAGCAGCTTCCACTCCGCGGCGCGCCGCACCGCCGGTGACCAGTGGGTATCGATCACCGCCATAAGTTGCTTGGGATCCATCGGGATCAGCTCGTTCACGAACTTGTGAACGTTGATCGCTTCGTCGACCTCTTTCGTACTCAAGAAGTTCTTGGGGTCAACGCCTTTGCCGGTCACGTGGATCTTCCGTCGGCCCGCACACAGGTTGAGCAGGTAGGCGCCGGTGTCGCCCCCGCCGGGCTTATCGAGTTCGTAGACATAGCCGCCCCGCCAGTCGACCTTCATCGGATACAGCCAGCTTGTCTTCTTGAAGAACGCGGCCGATGCCTCGGGGCCGCCTATATTGGCGCCAAGCCCGGTCCACAGAACGTTCCAGAAATAGGCGACGTGCCCGGTTTCCAAGGTGTTGTAGGCCGCCATGGACATACGCGCGAAGAACTTCGCACCCTCAACGTGCCCGGCAGCCGAGAGCGCAATGGCCAACGATCCACTGGTCCCGTTGTTATTGTAGCTATTGGATTTCGGCCCGTGGTTGCCGTAACCCAGCGCGCCCTTGTTCACGTAATTGTGCACGTAATGCGCCGTGCTCCGGCGGACGGCCTCGCTGATGCGCGGCGAATCGACGCCGCACTTCCGGGCGAGGGCCAGGCCAATGAAGATCGGCATGGTGGGTTGGTTCATGGCGCCGTAGCCATGCGCGCGGCCCGTCCGCTGGTCCTTCATCTGATGGCCCCAGAGGCCGGCGGCGTCCTGCCCGGACGCCAGGCCTTCGGCATACATCCGTATGGCGGGCAGCACATACTCGTCGCCGGTCAGCAGGTGGTACTCGGTCAGGCCCAGCAATTTGGCGCCCCATCTCCAGGAGACATAACCGCCACCCTTGTTCACCAGGGCGTTTGTGTCTTCCGGCTGCTTCTCTTTGTGCAGGGCATCGCGGACGAACTTGATGTACTTCTCTTCACCGGTGGCCAACAGGCCCAGCACAACGGTATTCGCATTCCCGCCGCCTTTCATACGGCCACCCGCCACGAGATATTCGGCCGCCTCGGCGATCAGCGCGTCGGTCTTGGCATCGTTGTAGGGTGCCGTGTCGCCGAAGGTGTCGGGGCCCACGACGTCGAGCTGCAGCGTGACCCGCTGCATCTTCCGCCCCCCGGACTTGCGCCTGACCATGAGTACCAGCTTGCCTTGGTTCTTCTCCGTACGGGCCTCGGCGATGTCGGCGCCGAACTCGAAGCGCACGCGCTTCAGGAACGGCACGCGGCCCGCACCCGTGACCTGGTCGCCCGGCCAGATCTTGCCGTCAGCCGGCGACCCCTTGTCCACTGTCTTGACGTTGAACGCGCGTTTGCTGGTGATGTAACCGTAGATCCCGGTCGGGCCCATATGCTGAAGCGCGTTGGCGCCCGAAGCGAGGGCGCTGTCGGCTGCGAACAGAGCGCTAAGCACGATAACCGCTGCGATCTTCACTGTCCCCCGAATCCCGTATCCCGCATCTCGCATCTCTCTCATCATTTCTTTTCTCCAATCTTAATATTGCCCATCTGCAGCAATTGTCCTGTCTTCAAATCGTGGCGAGCGCTACCCCCGGGCCAGACGGCTCTGCGAGGCATGCCCCCGGGCCAGCCGGCGTTGATCGTGCCATCACTGCTGCTCATCGCGCCCACACGCCTGCCCCACCCGCTCCCCCGCTCAGAGGCCGTGCAGATAAAGCGACTCCAGAGCAGTGTCTTGTCCTTAATGCACAGCAGCATAAGATCACGCCAGTGCACCGTACTGCCGTCCTTAAGCTTTAGCGGTTTCACAAGGTGCTTGCTCGGTGGTGCGGCCGCAACGATCACGTTGTGATAATCCACGAGTTGACGTTCCCGGCGTGCATCCCTCAGGGGCAGGTTGCTGACGACATAGAGATTAGACCCGGCAACGTGGAAGCACATCGGCGCCTCGGCTCCCATCTTCCAGGGACGCGATTCAAGCCTGGCGCCATTTCGTGCATCGAAACGGAAAAGCTCGTTCTTCGTACCGCAATAGACCGAGTCCCCGATCAACTGCGCGTGGGGAAGCTGGAACCCTTCGCTCCATACCGGGGAGATCGGTCTGCCCCAGCGCATTTTTCCGGTATAGACGTCAAGCGCGTAAACAGTGTTCGGGCCGGTCAGCACGACCAGATCCTCATGCCGCCCCAGCATCTCATAGGCCAGGGAAAAGGGCAGCGTCCATCGACGGCGCCCGGTTTCCTTGTCCAGGGCCAAAAGCCTGCCGGAGGATTTCAGCAGGCAAATCACGGCCTTATCGGTCACCACGGGTTCGCCGCCGAAGAACCAGGGCGACGCGGGCCCGCTGGCGTCGGGAGAGAAGGAGTAACGCCATTCTGTCTCTCCGTCACGACAGTCGGCGCGGATGATGTCATCGGTCCTGCCGCTATTTTCCCCGCGGGAAAAGACCGCGCCCTGGAAGAAGACCGCGCCCTGACTGACCCGCGGGCGCAGCACGCTGACACCCCTCTTCACACTACGGTCCTTATACTTATACTGACGTGTCCACAGATGCTCGAGATTGCTTCCGAAGCAACTGAGGGCGAGATGGGCAGTTCCGCCGTGCGTATGCCGCGGGAAGCTATTCTTGTAATCTTGCCCGATCTGTACTGCGTAGTCCCTGTTGTCGGCGAGAGTCGGGCCGCCTATCGTACCGTAGCGGTAGCGTGCATGGGGGGCCATCGGATTCCCTTCATGATCGATCGTTCCATCGGCGCGCCGCAAGGATACCAGTCTGTTCTCATCCCCAAAGGGCGTGACGATCCGCTGTCCGACAAAACGGGCCGAGCCGCGCCCGGTGCCCTTGTTCTGTATCCACAGAGGCTTCGCGGGGTTGTCGGCGGCATACAGGGCGAGCATCGTGGGATTGCTCACCAGGAGCCCGTCTCCATCGCGCTGCATATCGACACTGAAAACGCTCTGCCCGGCGCCTATCCGCAGGAGTGGCAGACGAACAATTTTCGGGGCGAGCGATGCGAGCGTCGGTGCGCGTGGTCGGGCAACGGTTTTCGGCACAAGCTGCCCTCGGATTGTCGCGGTCTTTGCGCGCGTGCCGTTCCACGGCCAGGTCGCATTCGCGTTCACGCCCTCAAAGGCCCGGGCGAGGACCTCCGGTTCCGCGAACTGGGCCAGGCTGACCCAGAGACCGACCTGTGCCTCGTCACGCAGCGCGCCCGGTACGGCATGGCGCAACACATCCTCAAAGCAGCGAAATGCCGCCTGCGCTTCGCCCGCAAAGAGATGCTGTCGGGCGGATTCCATCAACTTGCGCTGCGCCGATTCCGACCAGCGGTAGCGTCGGAAGAGCTCAATCGCGGGCGCGCTGCCGGCCGACCCGGCGCTTGCCTTCCGGTAACCCGCCTCCTGTACGGCTCGAAGCTCGGCCAGCTCGGTCGGCGGCAGGGCAAGCAAGTACATGGTCAGCGCCCGTTCGCCACTCAGAAAGCCAGCCTTGTTCTTCCATTCCAGCTTGAGACCTTTCGCCGCCGTGGCCATCATTCGGTCCAGTGCCATGGCATCGATTTTCGGGGACGCAGCCAGCACGTCCTGCCATTCCTCGACCTCTAAATCCAGCGAGCCGTCAAAGTCAAGCAGGGGAAACAGGTTGCCGTCGATGGGCGGGGCGCCTTTGGCGTCGAGCCCGGTGTCGGCATCAATGAAGGTGGCGGCCTGCTTCTGCCAGTCTCTTTTCGTGGCGTCATTGAGCTCGAACTCCGCCTGATTGGCCGCCCAGAGCTTGCGCACCTCGTCGTCCGGCGGCACCCCGGTCATCTCTTTCGCCACCTGCTCACAGAGCGGCAACCACTCCCGCAGCTTTAGGCGCCGGGCGCATCGGGCGCGGATAATTCGCCAGAACGGATCGTCGGAATTCGGCACGGCAATCCGCTCGTACAGTTCGATCATCTCGTGGTGGCGGGTCGGGTCGCCGTGAGCCTTCAGGAACAACAGCACAAAGGCGCGTTTCACCGCATCGGAATGAACGGAGAGCTTGCCCATGTGATAAAGCGCCAGGATTCGCCTGGCACAGTCCTCGGTCGCCGCATTTGCCGCGTTGAGCTCCCGTGAGCCACTGAAGCTCGCCATGATGTCACCGCGATATCCCGCAACCAATTCCTGCTCAAGCTGCTCCGCCGCCCGGTCGATGTCGCCGGGGTGGCTCGGCCAGTCGGGCGCGGCGGGGGGAGCGGCAGAAGACAGGATGCAGGATGCAAGATACAGGATGCAGGGGAGCGCCTTCGGCGCGATGCGAGGTCCCGAAGCCCGCATCGCTGCCCGAAAACACCTTGAGAACGAGAGATTAGGGCAAAAGATTAGGGCGAAAGATAAAGGTCCTGGAGATTCCCCCCCTAATCTCTCGCCTTCATCTTTCGCCCTAATCCGCCCATCCCCCCTGACTCCTGCCCCCTGACTCCTGATTCCTGACTCTCCCCTACTCATAGCTAAACTCCACAGGTTTGCCTTCTGGATCGGTCAGGTGCAGGCGCATCGTTCTGCCAGGACTGCCGGCGACGAGCTTGACGAGGATACGGTTCTTGCCGGCGTTCAGCGTGGCTTTGCCGCTCCTCTGTCCCGTCGTCCTTCTATCGCTACCGATCGGCACACTAAAAGTGAGTTCCTTGCCATTAAGCCACATGCGGCTGTGACTGTGCTTGTTGAACAGAAAGTCCATGTGGACATCGGTCTGGCGAGGCACGACGATCTCGGTGTAGGCGTAGCTGGCGCCGGAGTGAAGGACCAACGGCAAAAAGTTGGCTTCGCGCCTGCCCAGGTAGAGGTTGCCCTCCGCGTCCGCCACAGTGGGCTGCTCCCACTTGATGACCCGCTCCGCCTGCTTCCTTCCGCTTCGCTTGTCCCGAGAATTGTAGTGAAAGAAGTTATACACCACCGTAAAGGATTGCTTCAGGTCGACGTTCTTCTCCGGAGGGTAGACGGTTTTCATCCCGTCCACACCGTCCCCCATGGCACTCCACCCGTCCGGGAACGTGCCGGCCGCGTGCCAGCGTGTGACGTAACCGTGGGCCTCCAGGAGCCTTTCCTTCTGCTCCTCCGCCACCAGAGGGAAGACGGCGCGCATCAGGGGCTCCGCACCGGCGACACCGTATTGGTCCTGCATCTTCTTCAATACACCCAAGGCGGTCTCGCCGTTGTCCCTGGTGAGGCCCGGAGTAATCGCGGCAATCGCGGCCTCGCGGATCGCCTTGTCCTCCGACAGCAGACTGGACTCGAAATACGCGATCAGCCGTTCCCGGGGCACGTGCTCGTCGGACGCATTCCGCAGCGACCGCAGCGCCTCAACCCTGACCGCCGAGACGGGGTCCGCCAGCATCTTCTCCAGCACGTCGTACAAGTTGACGGCTTCGTCTTGCGCCAGGCCGCGAATCGCGAGCGTCCTGATCCGTGTCTCCTTATGGTCAAGACTGGCCAGGAGCACATCCCGGGCAAGGTCCGCGTCAACGCCACTAAGCGCGGCAAGTCCGACGGTGAGTGTGGCGGGATCCGTCGCCTTCATCAGGGCAGTCTTGATTGCCTCACCCAACTCAGGGGCAGTGCGAAAACGCGCCATCAGGTGCGCCACAGTGATTAACCGCTGATTATCGCCCGAGGCCAGCGCCTGTCGGCAGGCGGCAATGACGGCATCATTCCCGCAGCTTTCCAGCCCCTGCCAGACGTCGGCAATAGGCAACTTCCCTTTGGCAACCGTCGCCAGCTCCAGGTAGAACGAGGCCAGGGCAGGATTCTTGACGCCCTGAAGACCACGCAGCATTGCCGGAAGCGCTTTGTCTTGCCCGACAAGCTCGCCCAGCTTTGCCAGGGCCGGTTCCGTACCGATCCAGCCCAGTGCCCGTGTAGCGGGTTCGATGCAGTTGGCGGGGATATTGGTCATCGCAGGCGCGGCTGCCTGCCAGGCATCCTTACCCAGGTGCCGTGCATGGGCCGCAAGCGCGTTGTACTTCACCAGCGGCGTATTCTCGGCCACAAGCGTCTTGATGATCGGCGCCGCCTTGGCCGCAGGCAGGTCATGGCAGATCTCGGCCGCCGCCACTCGCAGTTCAGCAATCGGGTTCATCGAGTATGTTGTGGCCAGGCCGACAGCAGTGGCCGGCTCGATCTGCGACAGGGCCACCAGCGCTCGACTGCGCACCCACCGGTTGGCTCCGCCGTCTTCCAGGATGGCTTTCACCGGCCCCGCGGCCCCGGGCACATCGTAGCGCGACAGGTAGTCCAGCCCCTCGGCCTGCAGGATCCAGTTGTTGGAGTTGAGCTGCTCGAACATCCGGGCGGAGGAGGACGGGACGGGCTCGGGAAGACGGGCGGTTTGGGCGGGGAGAAGAGAGGGAAGGAAGATGCCGACAAAGCTCACGACAAAGCTCGCGACAAAGTTTCGAGATCGGTGAACGATAGCGGGCGACGAGAACGGATTACGAGTGACGATCAATCGTCCACCCCTATCGTCGCCCGCTATCGTCAATCGATCCCTTTCCTGAAACCTGACACCTGACACCTGACACCTCTCTCCCCTACTTCTGATAAATTGGCAAGAAACGGTACGGCACCCCGAGGGTCAAAATGGCGAAGCCGGTGTTGACAGCGCCGCCCCAGTCACCAGCTTCACCCTGTTTTGCCAACATCCCCTTGCTGATCTTCGGATAATAGCGGTTGAAGAACTTGTCCCCGGACTGGTACATGGCCTGCGCGGCATAATAGTGGGCATAGAAGTAATACCCCGTGTGTTGATATAGTGAATCGGGTAGGGAATAGATGTAGGCCGCTCCGCCCCGGGTGGCAGGATGATTACGCGCTCCACACAGCATCAGCGCCAGTGTCCCGCCGGCGGTGCACGGAAGACCCGCGCCGCCCATCGGCGCACCCGCCACGGTCTGATACGCGAATCCGCCGGTCGTGCGCACTTCGGCGGACAAAACGTAATCCACCGCCCGCTGCATGATCTTCTCGGCCACCGCTATTCCGGATTCGCGAGCTGAGGCCAGCGCCACCATCTGCATCACGGCACAGGAGACGTCAGCACTGCCCGCACTAGGCCCGTAACGCCAGCCGCCTTGGTCGCCCTGCGCGTTGAGCGTACAATTGACCGCCCGCATCAAGGTCTGACGAATGCGCGGATCCTGGCTCTGACCCCAGGCCTCGGAAAGCGCCAATACGGCCAGACCGTGCTCGTACATACCGCGTGAGCTCTTGTCGTGGATATACCCATCCTTCTCAATGGAAATCAGGAAATCGATCGCTTTGTTCATGACCTCGCCGTACTTTCCCTCGCCGGGAACGTGGCCCTGCAGCATGAACGACATCAGCGCCAGCGCCGCGCCGGCGGGCTTGTTGCCGGTCGAGAAACTGCCGTCCTCAAGTTGAGCCTTTGCAAACCACTCCAGGCCGCGGTTGATGGCCGTCTTCGCCTCGGGCGTGAGGCGTACGACCGAGGTGTGTTGGGCGCCTTCCTGGGCGGGGGAGGGGAGGGGTGAGGATGCGAGATACAGGATGCAGGATGCAAGGAGGAGGATGCGGGGGAAGCGCCTTCGGCGAGATGCGGGATGCGAGATGCAGGATGCGCGATGCGGGATACGGGGTTTGGGATTCATGGGGTCACCTCGTATGTAGCTGGTTCTTCTCTGACTGAGCGGTGCTCTCGTTCAACACCTTGAATAAAGCGATTCAGTTTCGCTCCAAGGGTATTCAGTCGCTGGTGCAGGGCTTGATATAGTTCCTCGTCTGCGAGAGACTTCGTTTCAAAAAGTGTTTCGAGATGGTCGATGGTCTCATCACAGGACGCATGCGCGTAGGTGAGAAACTTGATGTAATCCTGCTTGTACCGGCGGCGACCGTACCCCTCTACAATATTGGATTTCACAGACTTCATAGACCTTCGAATCTGAGCACCCTCTTCATACATCTCGAACTTCGGCAATTCATGTAGGGTCATTCTGTGAATCTCTACCACCATCTCCCTCGAGATCTGCCAAACCTGTAGGTCTCTATAACTCATTCCTCAACCGCCTAAATCTCGCATCCTGCATCCCGCATCCCGCATCCTGCATCGCGCCGCAGGCGCTCCCCTCATTCCCCAATCACCTCATAGTAATCCGATACCTGCCTGCGGAACTCCGGGGGCAGTTGCCGGACATAGTCCTGGATCTTTGCTTTCTGACGCTTGCGCTCCATGGCGCTGTCGGCGAGCCGGTCCACCTCGACGGCGTCGGTGCTGCCGTCGCCCTTGCCGCCCGGGTCATCGGGGGCATCATCACTACCCGCCTGGGGCGGGCCCTCGTCGGTGACGAACTTCGACTCTTTCTTTTCCCCTTCCTCTTCATCTGATTCGAGGCCCAGGAAGAGGTTTGCGGCCACCATGGTCATTACCTCGGGCGCGGATCCCTCCGTCGCACCTTCCTCCTGGATCGCCAGGTCGGCAAATTCAGGCCCCTCGAAGATTTGCGGCATGTCCGGGTCTGCCATCGCCGCGTCTTCCGGGTCGCCGTCAGGGGGAAGTTTATACCTGTCTTCTGGAACCACCGGGTGGAAGGTCCATTCAGAACCTTCCCCGTCTTCAGCTTCCTCCTCTTTTTCAAGCACGGAGCCGTAGACCGACTCCAGCAACGCAATCACCCGGTTCTGAGCGGCGACTGCGTCCTCCTTCTTCGCTTCCTTTATGGCGGTGACCGCTTCTTCGAGCGCGATCATGAGCGGCTCCACCAGGTACTCGCCCTTCTTGCTGACGAACAGGTCGGGGGCGTCAAAGGCAAAGTCGGTGATCGCATCCAGGATTTCGATCTGCCGGGCTTCGTAGAATGCGCTCTTCTTTTCAAGCTCCGCTTCTTTATCGGTATCGTTGCGAAGCTCTCTCTGCTTTTCGAGCAGTAGTTCGAGGCCGGCGATGAATTCCCCAAAATCGAACCGGCCGGCCGACAGGATCTGCAGCGCGCCCTTGAACAGCTCAAGCACCCGGTCTTGTGCGCCGACAGCGGCGAGTCCGTCCGCACGCTCAATCTGCTGGATCGCGGCCCCCAGAAAATCGCCAACCGTCGGCGGCGGTTCGACAAGCTGCTTCACCGCGGTGCTTTCGGTCTCGGGCGGCGCGGGACTCAGCAGCTCTTCGGCGTGCTGGAAGCGCGACTTCGATGCTTCGTCGAAGGCCTGCGCGCGAGCCTTCCGCAGTTGTTCAAGAAACTTCCCATAGCGGGCCAACATCGCCCTCTGGCCCTGAATGAGGGGGCCTTTCCCTGCCCCGGCAAGGTCCGGG
Source organism: uncultured Victivallales bacterium (assembly GCA_964555035.1). Classification (GTDB taxonomy): domain Bacteria; phylum Verrucomicrobiota; class Kiritimatiellia; order UBA8416; family CAYOBW01; genus CAZKRK01. The sequence continues at coordinate 37,998 of CAZKRK010000001.1, forward strand.
TTGATCAACAGCGCTTTCGTCCATTCGGCGGTTTTGCTGCGCACGCCGGCCTGCACTTTAATCATGTCCTTGAGTTCCTGAATGAGCGCTTCCTCGAGCAACAGCGCCGAACTGCCGGCCAGTACGCGCTGGAGCTCTTTGACGATGGCATCGACCTCTTTCTGTGCAGAGGTCATGTGGTGCCGGGCGGCGTCGGTCTCGAGACGCGCATCGCGCAGGTGCAGCGCCACGGTCGGCAGCCGCTCATCCGCAACGCTGCTCACGACCACCTGCAGAGCCTGCACGTTCTTGCCGCCGCCATATTTAAATAAATCGTTGGACTCGAGCTCCTCGAGCAGCCAGCTCACATCACCGGCCACCTTCCCCATCTTGCGCGCCTCCGCGCCCTGCTGCGCCTCAAGCGTGCGCAGCGTGTCGGCGGGGGTGGCGGGCGCGGTGGGTTCGGCGGCGTTGGCGCCACTCGACAAGGCCAGGAAAAGCACCGCGGTGCAGAACAGGTTCGTGGCCAGGCGACCGACCCGTTTCGACAGCAGTCGATTGCTCTCGATAGCTGTCGATTGCCGTCGACCAGACCCCCAACGAGGCCCTGACTCCTGACCCCTGACCCCTGACCCCTGACACCTCATTCCCCACCCCCCTGCTCCAGCAGGAGCAACTTGAGTTTCCTGGACGCGGCGCGCTCGGTCACGAAGGTCTCTTTGACCAGCTCGTTGCGGGCGGCCAGTTCTTGTCGGAACCAGGCCATGTAATCGGCTTTGCTGACGATGGTCAACTGGCGCACCGGCGAGCGTGCGATGCGTTCGCCCTTCGCGCCGGGTTTCTGGTCGCTTGCCTCCAGGTGATAGCTGATCTCGAGGCCGGGCTTGAGATCGGCACTGACCTGTGCCGGCGTCCACTCGTAGGTATCGGCACCGGCGAGCTTACCATCGAAATCCTGCACCAGCAGGCGCAGGGGTTCCGGCGTTTCGACATCGCCCGGCATGGAGGCCGAACAGATCAGCCAGAGCTTGTCCAGGCCGTGGTCGTCCTTGGCCTGCCAGTTGAGCCTGATTTTCCTATCCCTCGTCGCCAGCCCGTGCGGGGGCTTTCCGATGAAACCAATGCGTGGTATGGCGTCGCGAATGACCCGGACACTGTATTCGACATCCTCGAAGTGGAAGTTCCTGCCGCTGTCGCCTTCGGTCCAGGCAAACGTGTAGTTGAAGGCCTTGTCGGCGGTGAGCGAGAAGGTGACGTCTTTTCCGCTTGCGCCGATCTGCGCGTCGAAGCGCTGGTCACCACGGACCACGGTCAGTTTCCCGACCGTCTTGTCACAGGTCAGTTTCCAGTCGATCCGCGTGCCCTCGGGCACTTCGACGTTAAGCTGGTCGGTCGTCTCGTCCGGCCGGTTCAGGTACTCGGGCAGATGCAGCTGCACCACGGTCTCGACGACTCGCGGCGCGTTCACGACCGAGATGCGAAATTCCAGGGAACGGTAGTCGCCCATGGTGACAAAGTAATCCATGTCACGATCCAGCGCTTCCAGACCGCGACGGAAGCTGAACCCGTTGGCGAGCCCGGCCATCGGCAGTTCCATCCACTCACGCTCCCGACCTTCGGCGGGTCTTACATGCAGAACGGCCACATCGGGAATCACGCCGCCGGCCGCGGCGGTGATTTCAGCGGTCTGTCCAGCCGGCACGGTCACATCACCGGTGATTTCGACCAGCCGGGTCTGAACGGGATAGGTTGTGTCGATACCGGCCAGGCGCCTGAACATGATCCCAAAATGCTCGGACCAGCGCACGCCGGAGCCGGCCGCCACAAGCAGGACCACGGCGGCAAAGAGCAGCAGCTTCTTGATCTGCGCAAAGTCAATGACATCGCTGAATCGGATCTGACTGGATTTCTGGACCGCGAAGTCACGCATGGCGGCGAGAAGTTCCGGGGACGCATCCGACGGCCTGGCCGTCGAATCGAGCTCGATGTAGGAGACAAGCGACGACATCAGTTCCGGATGCATGGCCTCGACGGCCAGGGCCGTGCGGGTGGCGTCATAAGGACGCAGGTGCCGGATCCATTCCCGCCAGATCACCCAGAGCATCGTCGCCACCCCGGCGACACCCATGAGCATCGACAGAGCAGCCGGCATCCTGGTTTTGAAGAGCAGGCCGAAATCGATGATAAGCCCCAGTAAGACCAGCATGACCAGCCAGATCACGCTGCGGCACAGGCCGCGCATGTGACAGAAACGCCGCTCGCGATGCCAGGTCGCTTTCAGTTGTTGTTCAATGGTCATGGCTCCGGTCTCAAGAGATTAGTCATTAGTTATTTGTCATTAGTCATTAGCTATTTGTGGTGTCGTACTTAGCCTGTCTGTCAATGACAGATGCCTAATGACAAATAACTAATGATCAATTCTTCTCTTCCCCAATCTCGGTCCTTTCTAGAGTAGGTTCTCTCTTCTTCGAAGCATCCACTCCGTTCCCAGCAAGAGCAGGAGGAGCAGGTAGAGAATCGGCGTATCCCAGAGTTCGACCTCCCTGCTGATGATGCGTGTCATTTCTGGAGCCGGCACATTATCAATCAGGCTGGCCAGTTCGGCGGGGGTCACAACGGCCGTTCCGGATGCGCTGGCAACCGCTTCAGCGATATCCGGCCTGGCGGCCGTATCGCGATCTTCAATCGGATCTGAGGCCACGATGAACTCGGCCGTACCGGAATGCTCGAGCTCGTGGTCCCGGGCTCGTATCTTATAGTCGCCTTCCGCACCTGCGGGAATCGCACCAAAGTAAAGACCCGGCGTGCCGGGATCGGGCAGCAGAATGAGTTCCCGCGCCGAATCATCGAATCCGTCGCGCTCCATCACCACCGTATGCGATTCCTTCACGACCGGCTCATAGGTCTCGGACAGCACATTCGCGTAGACCCGGACCGGCTCGCCGGAGTTGTAGCGCGCCCGCTCGGTCTGCAGGGAGACCCGTCTGTTCTGTCCGAGTACACGGGACATGGCAAGGAACTGTATGGCCTGCCCCCAGAAGCGACCGTGATGCTGATCACCTGTTTCCAGGCGCAGGCGCCAGAGACGGTCGGACGCCACAAACATGCACTTGCCTTTGCCGTAGTTGTGCCAGGACACCAGGGGATAGTCCGTCCCGGCCAACGTGCCCGGCAGATGCAACAGGACATTCGCTGAGGGCTTGGCGCCGTTAAGGGCAGGCAGCCGGTACAAGGGCTTGACCTTTGACCAGAGCCGCTGGTTGGCGTCAACGGCATCGTCGAGAACGGTGATCGGACTGTGAATATCCTCTTCCGGCAAGCGGGGGAACATGTTATCGGCAACTTTGACTGGTTTGCCACTGCCTAAGGTAACCGGCAGAACACCGGCAACGGGCGTATTCTGGTAGCTCGCAGGCGCTGCAAGCGGGCCGGCCAGCATGATCAGCGACCCGCCATGCACACGAATCTGCTTTTCCAGCAATTCAAGTTGTTCGGGCTTGAAATACTTGGACGAGACATCGCCGATAATAATCAGGTCGTATTCAAAGATATTGCGCACGTTCTTGGGAAACTCGGCCATGAAACGCGGCGAAACCTCCGGCAGCCTGGAATCGCCCTGGGTCATCAGGAACCGGGTCTTCAGATGCTTATTGCGCATCAGTACCCAGCGCAGGTAGCGGAACTCCCAGCGCGGCATACCTTCCACGTAGAGGACCTTAATCTTCTCCTCGATGATGCGCAGACGGTGCGAGAGGGCATTGTTTTTCAGGTTGGAATCAATGTCGATGCCCTCCAGTTCAAAGTCAAGCTGGAGCTCGCCCGAGCGCTGCTTCGGCTCAAAGCGCATTTCAACGAACTGCGTGCCCTCTTCCAACACCAGCGATTCGGACTGTGTCTCTGCGCCGTCAACCTTGAGTTTGAGCGTCGTGCTGCGTCCATCGAAGCCGCGCGACTGCAGCCGCACGCGCATCATTACCGGATCGCCATGGAAGACGGCTTCCGGAGCAATGATCTCACTGATCATAGCGTCCGGCGGTGCCGGCATCCCGATGGGAACGGGATAGACGGGAATACCGTCCTTTGCCAGCGAGCCCGCGACACGCGCTGGATTCTCGCCGTCGACCCAGCCGAAATCACTGAACACCATGACCCCGGCAATCTGTAGCCCGGTGTATCGCGCCACGGCTTCACGGATGGCCGTGCCGATGCGTGACGCCTCGCCGTCCGCGTTGCGGTCGCCCAGCCAGGCGGACGGATCCTCGGCGCCGCCCTCGGGAGTCAGGCCCTGGTCGAAGCTGAAGAAGCGGACATCAAAACGGTTGCCCGCACGGCGCAGCAGATCGATATCGGGGTGCGCGAACAGGGCCTTCACCAAATCGAGTCTGGAAATATCGGGTGCCTTTTCCAGGTATTGCTGGATAAGGTCCTCGGCAACGTCCTTGTCGAACGATAGTCCGTCCATAATCCGCGCCGCCTCGGCAAGCGACTCGGCCGTCGCCCGCTTGTCTGCGGCCGCCATACTGCGCGACGTATCGACCAGCATCAGCATGGTCGGGCGATAGGTCTTCGTGTAGCGGATCTTTGCCGCGGGCATGGCAATCATGAAGACGAGTATCAGCAACGCCAGCAGATGGCATGTTCCCATGAACTTGCGGCCCTTGGACGGGATACTCCGGACCGAACGGTACTGAAGGATCGTATAGACGATTGAGCCAACAATGAAAAGGCCGAGCAGAGCCATGCTGCCCCGCATGAGCAGGTTGAAACCGATGATCTGCTGGCCGCCTTCAAGATTTAGTAACTTGCTAAGCATAATAACCGATTTCTATATCTCCCCGCGAAGCGGGCCTTTGTCGCGAGCCTTGTCGCGAGCTTTGTCGAAACGAGGACGAGGCGACCTCTTTGGCGGCCTCCGGGCGCTCTTCGACAAAGTTTGCGACAAAGCTCGCGACAAAGTCATTTCCCCCTACCCCCTCCTCGCCGCCGCAACGCGTCTATCCTGCAAGGTCTCCGCCACGCTGGTATCGGCCGCGTATTTGCGACGTGACATGTAATTGGCCCAGAGGCCCTGTACAAAGAAACAGATGGCGCCGAGCACGAGCAAGGTCAAGCCCAGGTCTCGCCCGGTGCGGCTGTTGATCGCGGCCGCGGCCACGCCGCCGGCAACGATCTCAACCGGGGCATCATCCAGCCACCGTCGCAATGTCCGGGCATCGGGCGCGCGAATTTGGGACTCCGCGGCATCGACATTCGCCGCGACGGAGACGGGCTCCAACCCCGCTTCGGCCTCAACACTGTAAACCCCGGGCATGTCGGGTGTGATGACGGCAACGCTCGCCCCGTCCACCACGGTGACCTTCGCCGGTTCGGCCTCGCCTGACGGGTGGCTCACCATCACGTCGTCGCCCATCATCCGTCCCGGCAGCGGCATGGTCGCCGGCTCGCCCACGATGCCCCGGCTCATTTCCGCCGGGCTCGAAAGCATGGTGGTTGACTGCTGCAGCAGGATCGTGAAGAGCGGGTGGACAGGCAGACTGCTCCATGAACGATCCGCTGACGACGTGAAGACGAGGATGCCATCGTCGCGACTGCCCAGCAACAGCGGAGATCCGCCATCCAGCTCAAGGATCGACTCGCCGTTCTCTCGCGGCACGGCACGCACGACGGTGTGAAAGCGTGCCTCCGCAATCAAATCACGGGGCAGTCTCCCGACAAGCTGCGCCACCGCGTGATCGCTCTCGGGGGCTGCAATCTGCCAACCCCGGGTCGCATCATCATGCTGTACGGTCTCAATCAGCCGCACCGGCAATAATGGCACGGCATCGAAGGTGAAGCTCTGGTTGTACGCCTCAGGGTCAACCTTATCGCCGAGGAAGACCATCAGCCCGCCACCGCTGTCTACGAACTGCCCCAGTCGCTTGCCGAGGTCCGGGTTCACGTCCGCGACGTTGATCATCATGACCACGTCGTAGCCACTGAGCTTTTCGCCGTACAGACCCGCGGCATCAACATGCGTCACCCTGATCGGGGCAGCCGCATCGGTGTGTTTGAGCCGAAGCGCGCGTACGGCGAAGAACGCGCCGCGCGCGGTATCACCGCTACTATCGCCGGCGTCGCCGTCGACGCACAGCACACGCACCGACGAACGGATGGCGATCACGGCATGTCTCTCATTGTCTGCCGCAAGACCATCCCTGGACAAACGTGCTGTGAGTGCAACATCACCGGCCGCGTCGAACGACGTGAAAAACGAGACGAGCGAGCTCTCACCAGCTTCGAGGCGGCCGACTTCCTGTCGCGACTTGAGTTTGCCGTCGGCCAGAAACTCGACCATGGCGCCTTCCACCGACTGGATGCCGGTATTGCGAACAGCAGCAGAAAAACGGGCAAAGCCGTCACGCTGCAGCGCGCCGGCAGCATACGAAAGATCCGTAAGTGACAGGTTGTCGGCGCCGACAGAGGCAACAGGCGACAGAAGCACATGCGCTTTTTCGCCCAATTCCTGCAGCGTGTTCCGGGCCTGATCCGACAGGGCCTGCCAATCGCTCTCCTGCGCGTCGGTGATGATGTGGCATTCACGCACGGCCGTCTTCAATTCGCCGACCAGTTCCTGCAGTTGTTCCAGGTTCCGTTCAAGGTTCAAGGGATAAGCCGAGACCTTCGCAACATCGTCCAAGGCCTTATTGCATGCGCCGGCGTCATAACCGACCCCACGGAACAGTATCTGTGGATGACTGCTCATCAACACAATGCTCACCGGACTACCTTCACTAAGCGTCGAGAGCACATCACGCGCCCTGGCAACAGCCTGTTCGAAGCGGGCCGGTTGTCCGTGCCCCATGCTGTAGGAGGCGTCGATACCAATCACGACCCCCACGTCACTGGATCCACCGGCATCACTGCCGGCGTTGAACAGGGGTCTGAGCAGCGCCAGGGCGATGAGCAGAAGGGTCAGACATCGCAGGAGCAGGAGCAGTCGGTCTTCCATGCGGATCTGCTGGGATCGCGTGACCATCGCCTTCTTGAGCAACTCCATGGCCGCCCAGTGGATTTCAATCTTCTGCCGTCTACTCCAGAGATGGATCAGAATCGGCAGGGCCACGCCAAGCGCCGCGAGGCCGCCCCATAGTGGAAGTGAATTCAGAAAACTCATTATTTCGCAGCCCCCACAATAATCGCGTTCCGCCACTCAACCCCGCAGGGATAAGACACGGTTGATGTGGCGTCCGCGACAAGCTCGAACGAGGTCGCGGAGCCGAGGTCGACTTCAAAAGGAACGCCATCGCTGTCAGGTTTCACGGTATACGTCTTGACGGCGTTGCCCACCCTGACATGCGCCTTCACGGGAGGACGCGCGTTGGGAACGGGCGCCAGCACACCGCGCAATCGCCTGGGCGCCGCGGCTTTCGGCAGGGCGTACCGGACAACCGTGCGCGGAAACATGCGAAGGATTGCCCCCCGTTCGTCATCGGCACGAAGCGGCAGCGGCGGCGGCACCGGGCCGACCCGTTCCCGCACATCCGCCCGCAGACTGGCCAGGGGTGTCACACCGGCCACGCGACGGGTGACACGTACGACGTCGGCCATGGCGACTTCGACAGCGCCGAGCGCCGCGTGCGTCAGCACCAGCCCGTCTCCCACGAGGGTCAGCGTTCCGGAGAGCGAACTGCCGTCGGCGAAAACAACCGTGGCCTCGGCTGCCACGGGCTTCTTCTCACCAAAAACAAAGGCCCGCACCCGCCCCCGCGGCAGCGGCAGTTGCCCCAGCGCGCACTTGATCGATATATTGTCATCACGGATCCATGTCAGCTCACCGGGGATCTTGTTGCCGTTAGAATGGATCAGGACGCCAGGTTCCGCGTCGATCGAGGGCCCGGACGTAAAAAGCACCTGCGCGACTGCACTTAACGGCAGGTTGGTCTCTCCTAAGGTCGCGCTGTCCAGAATCAGCTTCCCGTCTTGCAGGCCGCTGACGTTGCCGGCAATGGCGTCGCCATTGACCAGCTCCACGCGTCGCCCGGTCGCGTCGGCGGACGTGGCCCCGGTATTCCATGAGAGCAGTTCCTTCAGGTCCACCGGTTGACCGTTTATCATCAGGCGGCCGTCCTTGATCGCGGCGGGTCCCGTGCGCTTGCCGGCTACCGTCTCCACGTGGGAAACCGTCTTTACGGCGGCCGGAGGTTCGGCAATCACGCGTACCGCGCCCTTGGTATCCGGACTCTGACACACGCAGTCGATCGTGATGTAGTCGAACGCGGCCGTGCTCGTATCGAGCACCTGCAACCGCGCCGTCCTGCCGACATAGTTCGTCACATCGAACGCGACCCACTCCAGAATGTCATCGTTGCGACCGGTGGCGGTACGTACGACTTTGTCATCCACGAGCAGGTTGACACAGGCCACACCGGGTGCGTTGCCGCCACTGAGCAGGAACGTCACGTACGGCTTACTGATTTTAAACTTAAAGTGCACGTTTGAAACATGGTGGTCATAAACCGTCGCCGTGCACTCGGAATAAGCGACATCAGTGAGAGGAGAGATGGCCCGCCAGGTCGTGTAGAGCCGGCCGCCGGACAGGACCCCGAAGCGCCCGGACCGGATGCCCCCGGCTATTTCACCCCTGCGGTGCTTGTCATATTGGATGGCCCACCCCCAGTCGCTCGTCAAGCCCCCCCCAAAATGGTCCTCGATCAAGGCGTCCGTTTTGCGGACGAGCGATGGGAGCGGCTTCTGGGTGGGTTGACGTGCGAGAGCCGGCGCCGTCAGAAATACCCAAATACCCAAGCACCCAAATACCCAAGGAACCCCAAACCCCGAACCCCGAAATGCCGAGATGCACTCTGTGCGTATGCTCTTGGGCATAAACTCTGGAGCTCTCCAGTAGCGCGGCCCCGTCCCGGGGCCAGCGCCGACCCTCGGGCCGAGACGACCCGGGGCTACTGGGAGACCCGGAGGCCCCTCTGACACCTGACACCTCTCCATCATCGGTTCACAAAACTCCGTTGCAGCAAATAGCCCGAGAGCACGTGCTCGATGGGATCTGCCGTGTTGACGAGCACATAGTCGACCTGCGCCTTGGTGCAGGCGCTGCGGATCGTCGTCACGAACTTCTGCAACTCCTCCAGGTACCGGTCGCGCAGGCGATCCGGCTGCGTGATCAGGTCGCCGTCCTCCTCCAGCCCGACAAACTTGGAGGTGCCCTTGAACGGGAAGTTCAGTTCGGCCGGGTCGAGAATGTGGAAGACGATGACGTTGTGACCGCGGAAGCGGAGATGATTGATGCCCTTGATAAACGCGTCCGTGTTGTCCAGCATATCCGAGAACAGCACCGCTACGCCGCGCCGTGCCATGCGATGGGCAAAGTTGCTCAGGACCTGGCCGATGTCCGTGCGCGGCTTTGGTTCGACCTGTTCCAGCTCCCGCGAGATATCCACCAGCACGCCCATACTGCTCTTGGGCTGAATATAGTTCTGCAATTCCCCGTCGAAGACGCCGACACCTGCCGAATCGCCCTGATCGATGATCAGGTAGGCCAGGCTGGCGGCGAGATACTTGGCATATTCCAGCTTCGTGATGTCTCCCGACCCGTAGGTCATCGAGCTGCTGACATCGAGCAGGAGATTGGAGACGAAGTTGGTCTCCGCCTCGTAGAGCTTAATGTAGTAGCGGTCACTGCGGGCGTAGGATTTCCAATCGACATGCTGCACATCGTCGCCGGGCACATACTGCCGGTAGGCCGTAAACTCGCTGCTGATCCCTCGGGCAGGACTGCGGTGCATACCGATACGCAGTCCTTCCACGACCTGGCGCGCGACAACGTCGAGCGAGCCGACCTTGGATAGAATGTTGGGATCTAAGTATTTGCCTTGCATGGTCAGGTGCCTGGTTTCAGAGTTCTTGGATTGAGAACGGTACACGATAGCGGGCGACGATAGCGGGCGACGATTCTCTTCCCTCCCATCGTGATCCGCTATCGTCGACCCCTATCGTCAACCGATCCCCCTCTTCATCCCACATCCCGCATCTCCCTACTTCTCCGACAACGCTGCGTCCGACGGAACCGTCTCCAACAGACGCTTAATCACGTCATCCGTGCTGATGCCGTCCGACATGGCCGCGAAATTCAGTCCGAGGCGATGCCGCATGACGGGCAGAGCCAACGCCTTGATATCATCAAGCGCAACATTGAACCGCCCGTTGAGCACGGCACGAGCCTTGGCCGCGGTCACCAGGTTGATGCAGGCACGCGGGCCGCATCCCCAGGAAATCCAGTCCTTGATGAAGTCAGGGGCATCCTCCTCGGCCGGACGCGTAGCGCGCACCAGCGTGGCGACATACTTCACGAGGTGTTCAGCAACCGGAACGCGTGTCACCAAATCCTGCAGGGAAAGGATCTCTTCCTTGCTCAGCACGGGTGAGATCTTCTGTGGCGTACGTCCCGTCACGCTGTGGATGATCTCCACCTCGTCCTTGAAACTGGGGTATTCGACGTGGATCTTGAACATGAACCGGTCGAGCTGCGCTTCCGGCAACGCGTAGGTCCCCTCCTGCTCCAGGGGATTCTGGGTCGCAAGAACGAAGAACGGGAGATCCAGGGCATAGTCGTCACCGCGCGCCGTGACCATCTTCTCCTGCATCGCCTCCAGCAACGCCGCCTGCGTTTTCGGCGGGGTCCGGTTTATCTCGTCCGCCAGAACAATGTTGGAGAATATGGGCCCCTTGGAAAACAGGAAGTGACGCTTGCCGGTCTCCGGGTCGTCCTGGAGGATCTCCGTGCCCGTGATGTCCGCCGGCATCAGGTCCGGCGTGAACTGGATTCGGTGGAACGAAAGCGAAAGGGATTCCGCAATCGAGCTTATCAACAGGGTCTTCGCCAGGCCCGGCACACCCTCCAGCAGGCCGTGTCCGCGTGAGAAGATCGCGATAATGAGCTGGTCAATGACCTCGTCCATTCCCACGATGTTCTTGCGCAACTCCTGAAGCATCTGTTCATGCGCCTGTCCAAGCTTCTCTACAGCTTTAACGTCGCCAGTTTCTGTCGTCACGATGTTCCCCTTCTCTGTGATCATCTCGCTCTTCCCAAGCTGGGTTTCCCTGCGTTCATGGTACCACTATACCGCCCTGATACGAACATGGGTATTGAATATCTTCCAAACCTGGTGCGATATCTTCCACAGATGAGGGGTGGAGCCTTTCTGATGACTGCACCAGGGAGCGTTCTATTGCTGGGCCTAGCCTGGACATTTCACCACGAGTGGCGAAACGCCGGGAAACACCCAAGTACCTAAGCCGGCAGCACACTGCTCATGTCGCGCGCGGCAGGTGGCGTCCCAAGCTTCCTGGCCGATGTGACAACGCGTCATCCAGAGGATGACAACGGAGTATTGCTCTGGCACACCGGCGCCCCTCACTCCATGTGTGAGCCTGGCAGTACCCCACGGCTTGGTCGCCATTGGATACTGCCAAGTCCGGTGAATGGCAGGCTGGGTTTTCATTCAGGAGGGACGATCGAATATAACCCTTCTCGATTTCCCCCAGAGAAGGACTGCTGATTCCGGCTCGTTCCGCTAGGATGGTCGCCTTTATGCGGCGCCGTTGGCGGGCAAGGGGTAGCCAAGTAGATTCGGCCGCCTACGAGAGGGATTTTCCAATCACCACCGTTGCACCCTCAATCTGGGGTACTGCTCCGATAGCCATGTGGGTTGGGGGGCAGAATCTTCGCCCCGAAGGGGCAAGATATACCAGCCCAGGGCAACGCCCTGGGTAACGTCAGTTAGAGAGAATTAGCCCTGAAAGGGCGGGATATAGTTTCTGCTCACCTCGTCACGACCACACATACCGCTCGTCGTAATCCACCTTGTACTTTTGGAGGAACTCGACGAACTCCTCTTTGAACGTCTTCTTTGAGTGATGCTCTTTCTGCCGTTCTATGTACTGGATGACGGCATCCAGTTGCGACTGCCCCAGCGAAAATGCACCGTATCCGCCTTGCCAGACGAATCCGGCACAGCAACGATCGCGTTCCTTGATCCACTTCGAGGAGCTCTTCTTGATCTCTTCCAGCAGCTTGCTCACGGTGACCGTGCGCGGCAACGTACAGGCGATGTGCACATGGTCCGGCATGCCCCCGATACGGTAGGCGTGACTACCGTGTGCATCGCAGGCTGATGCTAGGTAGCGATGGAGCTCATCCTGCAATTCGGCGGGGATTATGGGCTCTCGGTCTTTGGTGCTGAAGATCAGATGAAGCAGTATCTGCGAAAGGGATTGTGCCATATCGCTCCTCGTGCGGTATATCCCGCCCTTTCAGGGCTGGTTTCTACTAATACCTGACACCCAGGGCGCTGCCCTGGGCTGGTATATCCTGCCCCTTCGGGGCGTTGGCCAAGCGATATTCATTTACCACAGTTTGGCCTCTCGGTCTACGAGTCGATGGCAGATTCTGCCCCCCCAACCCACATGGCTATCGGGGCATTACCGTCAATTGGAGCAGGACATCGGTCCGTTGGTGCTGGAAGCGAGCCAACGGATTTCCATCGCCATGGGATATGATGCAGATATCGTTGCCGCGGGAGTAGAAGCATGAAACGAGCCGCATTGCGCACCGCCATAATCCTGGGTGTGTTCTCGCTCTGTTCGGCCGCTTTCGAAGTTCCGGCGCGTACGCCCGTGTATTTTCAGGCGATAGACAGAAAAGGGCACGTCGTCCAGACCATGCGTTCCTGGTCGACACTCATGCCCGGGGAAGTATTCGGGGGCGTCGGATGCCATGAGGACAAGAACGAGGTTGTGCCCAACAGGGCCGTGACACTGGCACTGAAGAGGGGTGTTCAGCCCCTCGAACCGTTCTATGACATCACGGGCAAGGGGTTCAGCTTCCCCGAAATGATCCAGCCTATTCTCGACGCCAAGTGCGTCGAGTGACCGTGATATCCCGCAACCGTCAACGGACATGCTGATCGAGGAGGTCTCGAAGCTCTGCACATTGATAGAGCGGCACCGACATCAGTGTGAACGTGTTTCCGGCGACTGTCGTGACCTGATCAATACTGAAGGGGGCCGATGAGATACGGACCGCAAAATGGTTCTTGCTCAGATCGATAAAGGAATGCAGGGACCGAAGTCGGCCCGTGGCGCCGGCTTTCACCTCAACGGGAATGAGGATGCCGCCGTGCTGCAAGAGCAGGTCGACCTCGGCGTTCGACGTTCCCTTCTGTCGCACCCAGAAACAGTTCTTCTTGAGTCTATTCCGTTCCGAAGCCAAGACCTCCTGCATCACGATATGCTCTGCCAGCAATCCCCGGTGGATGGCATGCAGATCTTCTTCGACAAAGAAGTGCTGCTGAAGTCCGACAAAGTAGTTGATCAATCCCGTATCCAGGAATTGCAGTTTGGGCGACTTCCTGAAGTCCGGGATGACCGGAATCTTCAGCGAAGTCGAGGGGCGCAGCAACTGGAGAATCATGGCCCGCTCTAATGCCCCAAGGGCTTCGCCGACCTCCCTTGATGAGTAGTTCGACTCCCCAAACCCGGCGTACTTTATTCTCTTTCCCGCCTCAAACGGCGCCATTTCCAGACAGTGTCGCAAGATGGTGGCAGCTGATTTGGATCGGGCATACTTGTTGATATCGTCAATGTAGGTTGTCAGCAGGCTATTGTAGATGGTGTTGAGTGAAGGCACATCCTGATGTTCACGGTATCGCTGAACCACCTCCGGCATTCCGCCAACCAGGACATACCGGTGGAAGCTCTTCAATGCCATCTTGTGCAGCGGGGCGGCAAGTCGTCCGCTCCCAATCTCTTCCAAGAGAAGTCTCTGGCCCGTGGCCAGCAAGAACTCCCTGAAGGTGAGAGGATACATATTGAGGTACGACACCCTTCCAACGGGAAAGCTGATCTTCTCCTTGTCCATTGTGATTTCGAGAAGAGATCCAGCGGCGATTACATGAACATCGGGACACTCCTCGTAGAAATATCTCAATACCTGAATGGCTTGCGGCGACTGCTGAATCTCATCAATGAAAACAAGGATCTTCCCCTTCCCCTCGTTATGTCGGGAAATGAGGAGCAGCTGAAGCAATTCTGTTGCGCCGAGGTCATTGGAGAAGAGCTCTCGGTCTTCTTTCTTCTCCAGATTGAATTCAAGGTATTCATCGTAGCCCTCAGCAAACATTCTCACCGCTGAGGTCTTTCCCACCTGGCGCGCGCCTCGCAGTATGAGCGGTTTCCTGTTGGCAGAACTCCGCCACTGTTCAAGCTCATCAAGAATTGTCCTAAAGTACATTTTATCCCCTAACCAGGAGTTACTGTGCTCTATTTTATGGGATATATAGGCAGGCAATGCAACTCATTTTATGGCCTTTAGGCGATTGATAGTGCGCTCTTCTGCACTTCCTCCCACACTTGAACCCCGTCCCCGACGTTCGTCGGGATGCAGGCACTTGAACGGTCCCACTCCACCTGCTTGCTCATTTCCTCATTGGTGGCACATTCATCAATAGAGAATCCCCCGCTAAACCCAGAAGCGCCATGTCCTCATAGATCGGGCGGGTCGCGGTAGGGACACCCGTCACCGGGTGCCCCCCGCGCAGATCCGTGTGCGGAACTACCGCATACGGCTCCTACCTCGAGTATTTGGCGTCAAAACGGACCTTGGGGTATGGGTGCACAAGACGCGGGCGCGGTATCCAGCGGTACAGTAACCGCTGAAACCGTTCCCGTGTCCAGCGGCGTCCGGCTTTCTGACTGCGCCGACGAATCACCCACAGCCACATTCGGGCAGCTGGGCGGCCCCGGGCGGGGTCTGTCCCCAGCACCTCGTAGGCTATCGGCAGATCCTCGGCGGTGATAGTGATGTGGGTCGCCCCCAGGTCTTTGGCACGCTCGGCAAAGGAACGGAACCGGTCCAAATCCTCCGTGTAACAACCGAAAACGATCTGGCTGCAGCGGGAGAAGATGTGTTCGGGCTTTGCGGCATGATTCGGCTTTGCCGAGACGGCAGCCTGTCCCGCGTCTGGCTCTCCAGGGTCGGACTGGTTAAGGTACTCTTCTAGATTGGTATAGCCATCGTCATCCGCGTCGCGGTTGTGGTCGGGAGTATCGGGGTGTAGGCCCCGAACCCTTCTGCGCCGCAAAACGCCGGAGTTTTACCGGCTGCGGATACAAATTGGCTGGTCAGAGCAAGTGTCATTACAATGCAGAGCAATCTCATCGGATCCTCCTTTTCAAATCGCCGGCGCAAGCGCGCGAGATTGCACGGGGAAGATGCTCGCTCACGGTGAAGTCGCGGGAGCACGGTCGGGTTGCGGGGACGCTGAGCTTCGCGTCGGTCGGGACGCTGTGGTCGGCTTTCCGTGGTTCTTTGCGCATCGCCTGTCGGTGGATTTCCGCCATCCGGGCCGGATCGACCTTGGGGATACGGTCGTAGGTCAGGACGCCGTTTAGTTCGTTCTCCACGTCGGTGAGCTGGGTGTAGACCGCGGCATCGAGCCCCTTCTGGAAGCGGAGGGGCGGGATGAACGAATAGAGACCCGCGTACTCGCGGGCGTAGGTTTCCCGGTCCCACTCGATCCAGTCCCGGCGCATCGGCTTGTCTTCGAGGTTGAGCGGGATCACCCAGCCCTTGCCCCACGGGGTCTTTGCCAATTCCGGGGACCATGTTCGCCGGTCACGATAGGCCGAGAAGCCTCTCAACTTCCTGCGGTCGAGCTTGTGCCAGGTATGGCCCTCGACCAGCATCCCGAGGCCCCCGAATTCCCCGAGGACCCCGACGTGCCGCGACTCGTTCGGAACGGACAGCGGCGCCGCCGGGCCCGGATAGTTGTGCATGTCGTAGAACTCGCCGTGGACCTTCTCCGTCCGGCCGCCGCTGGCGGCATTGACCAGCCGGGTCGGGTCCATCTCCTCGATGGCGGTCCGGATCCGCGGCGTGTCGAACTCGCCCCAGCCCTCGTTGAAGGGGATCCACATCACGATGCACGGCTGGTTGCGGTGCTGCTCCACCATCAGCCGCAGCTCGTGCTCGAAGAGCCGCCGCCCTTCCCCGCTGCGCTTGCCGCTGACCATGTCCTGCCAGACCAGCAACCCCAACCTGTCGCACCAGGTGTACCAGCGCCGCGGCTCGATCTTGACATGCTTGCGGACCATGTTGCAGCCGACCTGTTTGACCGCCTCGATGTCATAACGCAGGGCCTCGTCCGTGGGAGCGGTGTAGATGCCGTCGGGCCAGTATCCCTGGTCCAAGAATCCAAGCTGGAAGAGGAACTCGCTGTTGAGGCAGATCCGCTTGTATCCGTCCGGCGCGGTGGCCACCTCCACCTTGCGCATACCGAAATAGCTGGTGACCCGGTCGACTACCTGCCCGTCACGGTCCCGCAACGTCACCCGCAGGTCATAGAGGAACGGCGAGTCGGGCGACCAGAGCTTCGGGTCCTTCACCGCCAGCACCAGCGGCTCGCCGGCCTTGCCGGCGCCGCCACTCCGACGGGCGCCGGCTTCCGTCACCTCGGCCTCGATCCGGCAGCCGGCCAGTGACTCGGGTCCGCTGACCTCGATGCCCACCGTCTCGCCATCGACGTCCGGCGTGAGCTTCAGGGCCTCGATGCGGGTCTCGCGGACCGGCTCGAGCCACACCGTCTGCCAGATGCCGCTCGCCGCCGTGTAACGGGTGGTATGCGACGGGTTGCGCTGTTGCTTGCCGTTGGGCTGTTGGCCGCCGTCCGAGGGGTCCCACACGGAAACCACCAGCTCCTGCGGGCCCTCGGGGCGCAGGGCCCCGGTGATGTCGAAGCCGAAAGCATCGTATCCTCCACGGTGGGCACCGACCTCGATGCCGTTGACCCTGACGGTGGTCTCCCAATCGACGGCCTCGAAGTTGAGGAGTATCCTCCGGCCAGCCCAGTCATCGGGCACCTCGAAGGTGCGCCGATACCAGAGGCGGTGCTTTTCGGTAACGGTCTCGTTCACCCCCGACAGCGCCGACTCCACCGGGAAGGGGACCAGGATCCGCCGGTCGTAGTCCGCCGGCTGGGGCGTCTCCCTCGGCCGTAGCGCGAAGTCCCACAGCCCGTTCAGGTTCATCCACTCCTTGCGCACCATCTGCGGGCGGGGGTATTCAGGCCACACGTGGTCCGGCGAGACGTCCTTCGCCCAACGCGTCAGCAACGGTCCCTCTGCCTTCTCCTTGCGCTGAGCGTCGTAGGACACGTCCTTGTAGTGCCCGGTCTCCTTGTCGAGGACCATCGGCTTCGCGTGGGAGGGTAGAACTGTCGTCGCGGAAACCACCAACGCCTTCAATACCAGCAACGCCTTCTTCATGATCGTTCCTCATACTGCGTAATGCGTCAACTCCTCACCAAAACAGAATGTAAAACAGTGCCACGCCGGTAATGACCAATCCGCCGGCCAAGTAGACGACCCCGGCGGTTATGGCACTCATGCCCAGCAATGCTGACCCTCTTCGCGTCGGCCGCTTCGAGCGAAGAGAACACCTCCCAGGCGAGCAACGTCGACACGAGCGCAGGTGACGGGTGACTTTGTTCGACGAGTTCTATTCAGCAAAGCTGAACGAGTAGAGCTTTGCGTTCTCTATCTCAAACTTGAGCCTAATCTTGTCGGTATTAATCTCCTTGTTCCATTTCAGGCGTCCATCCGTCATCGTCTTCGACACGGTTCCAGCCGTCACGACGTCTTGTCCTGTATTATCAACAATACCGACCTTGATTGAGCCGTTCTTCCCCACGTCCGCAGTGATTCGGATCTTCTGGCCGGCATATGGGATTGAAGTTGTTGCTATAATCGCCGGCTTGTCTTTCGACTCCTGTTCATAGCCTGCGAAACCATCCGGACGAAGTGTGGCCAGGGATAGGTTGCCTGTGCGCCAGCCGAAATGGTGGTAGTCGCTGCCCCCGTAGTAGAGACGAATCTCGTTATCCAGGAAAACAGGGGAGGCACAGGCATAGACACAACCGTAGTCGTAGTCCAATACCTTCTCGGAGCAGGGAATAAGCGCTTTGCCGGGTGAGATCCGATGCCATTGTCTTGAGTCCGGGCTCCAGGCCAGTTCGGTCCACACACGGTCTACCGGTCGCTGCGCGTGGATCGCTATCAGCCCCAGGTAAACACCTCCATGCATAAACACCGGCATGGCATATGGCTGGAGACGTTTCTCAAGGCCCTTCATAACAACACCGTTGCTCTCCCATTCTGCAAAATCGCTGCTCTCCATACGGGTAACCTCCCTACCCAGTGCGCCCCATGTCCTTGTGATACCAACGTACTTCTTCGAACTCGGGTTCCAGAACACGTTGTTGTGGGTATCTCCCGCAATTGCGCCGATTCCCTCGATCTTCCGGGGCGCACTCCATCTGATTCCGTCGGCGGAGTGACTTGTTGAGACGCCCAGCATGATCATCTTGTAGCGGCGAGCCGGATCAGGGTCCCTGTGATCTTTAAAGATGCCGGCACCATGCGGGCCACGCCAGATGATGTTGTTGGCCTTGCTACCTTCGTAATCGACCAATCCCAGTTCGGGTTTATCCCATTTGATGCCGTCTTTGGAAGTCGCGTAGCAGATTCCCATTTCACGCCCACGAGGAGGTCTGTACCTTTTACTGTCACGCTCTTTCCTGGTCATTCCCTTCGAAGAATGATCCACAATGAACGGACTGTACCAGCATTTGTAGATTTGCTCTTCCTGGTCATACATCACGTTGCCATAGAGATTGTCGAAACGCTTTTCCCACGGCTTGTCCTCAACGAAGAGAGGATTGCTTTTGTGTTTACGGACCGTTCCCGGAACGAGCCGGGCATTCTCCACGCTATCAATGACGCGACTGTCAAGGAGAAGGAACCGGCTGCGGATTGAATCGCCTTCGTGGGTGTTCGCTGACAATTGATGCGCCGCGGCGCAGGTAACAGCAGTCGCCACAACGTGGCGAGCCGTCAGGCCAATCTTGCAAGTAAATGTCTTCTTCATAGCGCTTTGTTTCCTTTCAAAAGAACTCCGGGATAAGCTCTCGAGCGATGGGTCTCAGACGATCCGCTTCGGATGGCGCAATCGAGCGGTATGGCCAGCGCATGGAAGTGCCGACATCCGCCCAGCCTCCGATCAAGGCGAGGAGGCGGTCGCAGGCGGCATTGCAGTAACGCTGCTCCGTGATCAATGGGGCGATATGCGTGTCCATGAACCGCCGTATACGATGTTCAAGCTCCAAAGCAGCCGGCAAATCTTCACGCATCAGTTCGGTCCACTTCTGAGCCGCCGCCGGGTTGAGACAGGCCACGTTCGAATACGAACCGCGGGCTCCTTGTTTCATCCCGCTTGCCAGGAGATGACCAGGCACAAATACACTGACTTCGGACAGGTGTTCCCTCATTTCCGAATACCAAACCTCATCGCCCCCCGCCGTCTTTAAACCAATCAGGGCGGGCACCTGCCGGGACAGGCGTCCGATCTCTGTCGGGCTCAACGTGCGTTTGGCATGGGGCGGATTATATAGCACCAATCCTATCCCGTCGGCCGTTTCGGCCATGGCTTGTAGAAACCGGATATTCTCCTCTTCCGTCGCCGGAAACCAGTCGGGAAGAATGAGCTGGACTGCGACTGGAGCCAGGCGAATCGCCCGGCGAAGCCGCTCAAGTGAAATCTGAGCCGACATGTGGCTGACTCCAATCTGAAAGGCGATGCTGGCGGCGTGGCATTTCGTCGCCAACAGTTCCGAGATCTGATCGAATTCGCTTTCCAGCTGAGCATGGAATTCTCCCGCAGTGCCGTTGGAATAAATCCCATCGACATTCGCGGCAATCAAAGCATCAATCTCGGCGCCGACGCGCCCGAGATCGAGCGAATCGTCGGCATTCCAGACGGCCAGAAGCGTCGCCCAGTTCCCGCGGATCTGTTCAGCACTAAAGGGACTCATGATGTTCTCATGCGCATACATTCACCTCCAGCCCCGCCTCAACCATCGCCAGTATGTTTGCCGTCGGGACGTCCGTCTGCAGAACATGACAAGGTGAAAGGATGTAGCCGCCGCCTTCCCCTAGAATGGCGACGCGCCGCCGGACTTCTCTACTGACTTCGTCCGGCGTGCCTTGGGGCAAGAGAAACTGTGTGCAAATCCCGCCGTGCAGACAGATGCGGTCGCCGAAGTCGTCCTTCAGCCCTTCCGCTTCCATGCCGTCGGCAGCCGCCTGCAGGGGGTCCAGGATGTCGATGCCGATTTCGATCAAGTCCTCGATCAGGGGACGGATGGCGCCGCAGGAATGAAACAGCACTTTCACAGCATGGCTGTGCGCCATATCAATCAGCTTCTTTAGACGCGGTTTCACAAACCTGCGGAACAGGTCCGGCCCCACGAACAGACTCTGTTGTGTGCCCAGGTCATCCGCCACCCGCAGAATGTCGATTCGTCCGTCCGCCGCGTCCAACACGCGGTCGAAATAGGCCACGTAAAAGTCAGTGAAGCGGTCCATCAACGCGTGCGCCATATCGGGCTCCACGACCATATCCATCAGAAGATTGTCGATGCGCCGCAAGAACGTGGCGTGCTGAAAGACGCTGGCGCCGCTGGCCATCACGGCGAAGTCTCGCCATTCGTCAAGTCGCGCGGCGAAATGCAGGAAGTAAAACGAGTCCGGACTCGGCCAGGGGTGGCGTTCGATATCCTCGACCGATGTGGCTTCGGCCAGCGCGAAGTCCACGAACTGCTTCTCGGGGCCGGTGGCGGTCTGTACGACCTTCTGCCTCCAGCCCCAGACGTTCTCATGAACGCCGTCGCCAAGCTCGCGCGAGAGCGGGACCGGGCCGCGATAAGCGGGATCCACGACGCCCCGCAGATCAACGATATCGCACTTCAGGCGATTCAGCAGGTCACGATGGCTCCTTGTCCCGAGCTCGCGGTGCAGCCGCTCCTCCACCCACCGATTGGGCAGCAGATCCATGGGCACCCGATCCGGCACGCCCAGGTTGACGGACACCAAAACTCGTTCTTTCGAGTTCACTTTTGGTTGTCTCCCGTTGCAAAAGCTGTCCGCGCAATCCACATAGGCGGTTCTTTCATTGTCGTCGATTCGGGCGTCAGCGTCCCGCGGTTCTACTTGGAAACCCATTCCGGCACGCTGCCGTCGCCGGTGGGTTCGCCTTCGAGCAGCCAGGCCAGGTTGAAGCGGGCGATCCGGGACCCTTTGGCGGCTTCATAGTGGAGATAGATCCAGCCCTCGGTCGGGGTTCCCGGTCGCCCTGCCGCGAGGGATGAATAGGCAAAGCCGCCGCTATCGACCCGGCGCTTGAGGGGCCATGTTTTGCCGCTGTCGAAACTGGCCCAGACATGACCGTTTTTACGGCCTTTTTGTGAAACGATGTTGCTGTATATGAGGACATCCTTGCCCTGGACAGGCAACCGGGCGAGACCGCCCATCAGACCGTAGTCCCGGTATTGGCCCCCGTCGGGGAGGGCTTCACAAATGGAAACGTCCCGCCAACTCTGGCCGCCGTCGCGACTCCAGGCATGCCAACGTCGGCGCGGGTTCTTGCCCTCGGGCGCCCAGTGTCGGCGGGTGTTGTAGTAGACGGTCCCGTCGGCAAGCTCTGCCGTGGTTGCTTCGCCCGTGCCGAATTCGGGGAATGGCTCGCTCGTCTGCCAGGTCTTGCCGCCATCGTCGCTGTAAATGGCAGTCGTATAGTGCTTGGGGAACAGGGAAACGGGTCGGTTTCCCTCGTCGTACCAGCGGGCGGGTCGCAGCAAACGTCCTTTGTGTCTGCCATGCCGGAGCGTGATGCCGTGTTCGTTCATGGACATGGACGGCACGTTGCCCCGGCTGTCCGGGTGGATGACCGTCTTCTGTACGTTCCAGGTTTTGCCGCTGTCCTTGCTGCGGTAGACCGTCAGGGGCGCGGGCGGGTGTTTCTCTTCGACGAAGACGAGGATGTCGCCGCCGGTTTCGTCGACGGTTGTCCCGCCGCCCTGGATCCCGGGTCCCACCGTGATAGGGGAGCCCCAGATCTCCCCGCCGTCCTCACTGCGTCGCACGCGGAGGCTGGTGCGCCCCCAGGTCGCCAAGATTGTGCCGTCGGTGGCCACGACCACATTGGGGAACCGCTCGCCCTGGAACAGCTCCCGGATGTCCATCGCCGGCTCACCCATAAACACCTTGACCGGACCTTCCGCCGGCAACCCGGCGGCTGTTTCAGGCGTGCCGCCATGAAGCGAAGTACCTCCGGTGCGTCACGCCCTCAGCGTGACTCAGCCAATCGCCGCCCAGAGGCGGCAGCAGCTTCTTCACACGCGCGCAAGAGAAAGAGAAAAGACAGAAGGAAACCCACCCGCCACCCTTGATCAGACCCCGAGCGCCTTTCCAGTGGATTGCCGTTGCACGGAAATCCACTTCAGAGGCGCTCCCCAAAGATCGGCCGAGTGTTGATTCTGCTCTGGTCAGGGAATCTGCTTCGCTCGATACCCGGCCCCTCACAGAAGTCAACACACCGCCTAGAGACAAAGGTATGGAAAGACACCGCGGCCTTTTGGCCTCCGGAAGGAATGCTACGCATCTCTCCCCCACTCGTTTCAAATGCGATGCTGTTGTCTACGCCAACGAGCAGAGCAATTGAACGTCTGCCCTATATTGTTGGCCCCACAGCAGCGCGGCGACGGCCATTCACGGACATCCCGAGATTCGCCTTGTGGCGTTCTCGGGATCACCGTGAACCAGCCAAACCGGATGCCCCTGCACGTTCCGCTTGTGGCAGACGCTTTGGCTGGTCAGACCGATGCCGCACAAACTGTCCCCCTTAGGAATTCCCCGGCCTATCGGCCCCCAAAAGGAATGCCCGCACCCAGGCGCGGCTGCCGTCCTCGCAAGCTGTGGCGGCATCCGCGCTTCGCTGCGGCCATCTCGTATAACGGCCGCATGTCTGCTGCGTCAATCAGGCCACCGGTCTTGTGGCCCTGTCACCCTTCCACAATCCGGCTGTCCCGTTTGCCGCAGCAGAAATCCCGCCGTATAGCCAGAGCCAGCCCTCGCCCCTCCACCCGCCGCGCCCCGCATCTGTTTTCGGACACGTTCAGC
Source organism: uncultured Victivallales bacterium (assembly GCA_964555035.1). GTDB lineage: Bacteria > Verrucomicrobiota > Kiritimatiellia > UBA8416 > CAYOBW01 > CAZKRK01. The sequence continues at coordinate 61,041 of CAZKRK010000001.1, forward strand.
GGCTACGCCCCTGTCCACGCCCGAAAACAGGTGTGCCATAACTCAACAACCGACCATCCAGATGCGAAACAGAAAGACTCTTCTACCCCAGAGAGTCCTGATTGATCTTCCGTAGTAACTCCTGATCAGTCAGGGAAGGTGTGCGCTATCGCGCACCTCACATATTGCCACCCCGGAGCCTGTGGCCCCTCAAGGGGCCGGCTCTATTGCTTTTGCTGCGGCGCGCGGCTCGCGCGCGGGGGAGCGCCTGCAAAAGAAGGCGGGGGGCTTTCGCCCCCTCGGACCCCTTTTATTGCGCGCGCGATAGCCTGCCGCCGCCAAGATGCCACCGCGAAGCTCATTCATGAAGTCGAAGCGTTGTTCAGCATGCAAACGGTTTACCCAAGGCGGCAGGCGTCCGGAGCCCCGCCCGCCACGCAAGCGTGTTGATCGGACGCGCGAGCTGCGCAGGCTGGCTAACGCTGGGGTCGACCCGCTTGCCGCTGCGCGGCAGCGCTTCTCCGCGGAAGGTCTTCATGGGCTCGTCCGTTCCCGGCGTTGCTGCCCGGGATGCTCAGGCGGGGGGCGAGCTCGGCGTCGCGCTTTGTCTTGACGCTCGCCATCGCGCCATCCCCCTCCCAATGGCTCAGGCTGCGCAGGTCCCCCTTGAAGTCCTCGGGTAGGGTTGAGAGCATCCAGTTGCTCTGATGGCGCGCGTAGTCCAGGATGCCCCGCATCTCGACCTCGGTACCGTACCAACCGGTCCGCAGCAGGAGCGCTACATGTCTTTGCTTCTTCATGTTGGGCTTTGGGCCGGAGTTCGCAAAAGGGCTCTCGGCATCAATCAGATCGCCTTTGAGCGTAGTGAATTGCAGCGCGTCATGCAAGACTCTATGGGAACCTGCAAAGGCGGGGAGGAGCCAGTTGGGAACAACTGGCTCTACCAGTACAGCCAGTTGTCGGCAATTCATGTTTCCTATTTCGGGTTTTCCTTATTGGGATACGCACTCACAACCATTCGTAGCGCCGCCATTGCGGATTTGGGCTTTCCGGCAATCACATCATTTTCGCTGAACGTGGCCATCAGGATCTCACGGGTGCCGATACGTTGGCGGTCGTAAATGATGAATATATTGCCGTCTGGTCCTTGCTGACCATCTGGATAGGAAACGCAATTCCGTCTATCGAGAAGCAGGCCTTTTGACCAGCTGCTGCCATCATCTTTGGATATATACGCAGTCAGGTCTTGGCGTCCGGTTTTCTTTTCGAGCGGCCCATGCTTCACAAGCAACAGGTTGCCAGAACGAAGACGGCGAATGAAGAAACGAGCGGATGGGTGTCGTATAGCCGAATTCCTCATCGCGCTCCATGTCTTTCCGCGATCTTTGGAAACGCTCTCGCCGATCCCGTCTTTAGTACGAAGCAGCATCCAGAGAGACCTATCCGTTCTCTCAACAATCATGTGCTCATCGAAGCTTCGGTCTTTCGTGGGGACATGGCATGCTCCGCGAAGGGTCCAGTTGCGGCCTTTGTCCGTGGAGACCACAACTCGGGCGCTGTCGTCCGTCTTTCGCCACGTCGACGCGGGTAGCATCCACTCTCCAGAGGAAAGAACTGTTGGTTTGCACATCATGATGCCATCCGCCAGGCGTTTGGGCGCCGACCATTGGGGGGCCTCCTTGTCTGGATCGTCACATGTCATCGCCCAGACTCCTGCGATCGTACCGTCGTGACCGACGGTCTGAGCCCAGAAAGACCAGAGCCGTCCGGTCGGATCCAGCCACATTTCAGGATCAAAAGCACGAACCGGTCCTTTGCCATCGGGATCAATAACAAGCCGTTCCGTCCAAGTCTTGCCACGATCCCCGCTACTGGCGATCACGACATAGTTGTTATGGTCTTCGCCCGGCGTCTTTCCCGCGTACCACGTAGCCCAAATCCGGCCGTTCGGAGCGACAGCCAAACTCGGGATGCCTTGGAATCTACGCGTTTCCGGTCCGTGGGTTTCCGGCGGGGAATCATATACGACAGGTGGCAAGAGGTATGCTTCAGTCTTCATGCTGGTCTTTCTCCAAAGGTCGAACGGCGCCGATTACTACGTGCGCGGCACTAAGATGTGTGCGCACTATTGGCTACGAGTTTCATTTGTTGACACCGCATTCTCGAAGGAGCTTCGCCACGAGATTCTCGCCCGCTTCAACCATAATACCCATGTCTACGGAAAACGCCATATAGCGCAGTCCCTGCGTGGCCCAGAAAGCGGCCTGGTGCGGCGTCTCGGTAAAATTACCTACCACAATGCCTTTGGCAAGGCACGCCTTCACAATTTCCTTGGTTTTTTCGATCACCAATGGGTGTTCGACCTCCCCGGCAACCCCGAGGGACTGAGACAAATCGTATGGGCCTATGAACACGACATCAGGGCCGCTGATCTCCAGGATGTCGTCCAAATTCCGCAGTGCTTCCTTCCCTTCGAGTTGTATGATCAGGAGCGCGTCGTTAGCCTTGCGGAAGTAATCCTTCTTCTCCGTAGATGAATATCCGGCTGCTCGCACATAGCGGCAGACTCCGCGCGCTCCCAAGGGGGCAAATCTGGCGGCACGCACGACACGCTCAACCTGCTGCGCGCTGGAGACCTGTGGGACCTGAACTCCGGCAGCGCCGATATCAAGAACCCTTGAGATCATCTCGTCATCTCCCCCGGGCACCCGTACAATTGGCGCTATCCTGGTCGTTTCGGCGGCGCGGACAAGGTGTTGAATCGTTTCAAGGTGATTAGGCCCGTGCTCCATATCGAGAATAGCAAAATCGAAACCTGCGTAACCAAGGGCTTCGATCATTCCTGGGTCGGATGTCTTGCAGAACGGGCCGAAAACGGCACGTCGTCTAATCCGTTCCTTGAATTCCTGCGGTATGCCTGTCTTCATTTGTCGTCTCCCTGATTCATCCACGCCGATTGCATCCGAATCGGGTAGCCGGGGGTGTTTCTCCCCCAGCTCCCACACCACCGGGCATGCGGGTCCGCACCCGGCGGTTCATCTAATCGAAACAAGTTGGACCCACCTCTTGCGGAACGATACAAGCCCTTGGGTATCCAGCCAAGCATTGTTGAGCGCGTATCGACCCCGCGCCTGACAATGTGTTACGCTGGTTGTCGACCATCGTCTGGGGCAAGTATTCCTCCTGACTCCTGATTTCTGATCCCTGACCCCTGCGTTCGGAGTGACAACGCAGAACGCTCAGGCTTGCCTTGGCAGCGTGATGATGGTACCTCTAGGCTCATGGTGGACAGACACACTATCGATGGTTTCGTACGGAAGGTGGCCGATCGGTTTCACCCGGAGAAAGTGGTTCTGTTCGGCTCCTACGCTTACGGAAACCCCACGCCGAACTCAGACGTGGACATCTTGGTTGTAATGCCGCACGAGGGGCCGTCTGCAAAGCAAGCGGCGGAGATCAGAAAGCAGGTTCACGCGGGGTTCCCGGTAGACCTCCTGGTACGAAGTAGTGAAGAGCTGCAACGACGCCTGGCCGTAGACGATTTCTTCGTGAGCGAGATCATGGAACGAGGTCAGTCGCTCTATGAACGCTAGTGCGCTTGAGTGGCTTGACAAGGCTGAAGCGGATTTCGTGAGCGCCGGGCGCGAGTATCGCGCTCGCAAGCAACCGAACTACGATGCGGCCTGTTTTTTCGCACAGCAATGCCTTGAGAAGTATCTGAAGGCACGTCTCACGGACGCAGCCACACGCTTCCCGCGGACTCATGACCTCGAAGCTTTGTTGGACCTGGTATTGCCAATGGAGCCGTTATGGGAGGGGTTTCGTTCGGCATTGATCGATATGACCAGTTACGCGGTCACTTTTCGCTACCCGGGCGAGTCGGCCACGCGAGAGATGGCGCGCCAAGTTGTCAAGGACGCTGGACGAATGCGCGAACAGATGCGTCACGACATGCATCTCGACTAACCCGCATTCCGTCCCGCCTGTCATCCCCGTAGCCTCAGCTAGCAGACCGTGGATCAGTTGCGCGAAACAGGCTCTCACATGCGCAAAACGCCCCTTTGTTGCAGTGGGGGCGGGGGGTAGAATGGTGGAGTTGAAGATTACTCAAGAAAGCCACCATGCGAGACCAGACACGAGCCACACTCTCAACCCTTTGCGCGCTGTTGTGCACTTGCAGCCACCCGGGCGCCCGGGCGGCTGAGACGAACGTCGACTATGTGGCCGTGGCGCGGGCTTATGCCGACTGCATGATCGAGCACGGGCGCGACCGGTATGGGTCGGTTCATTCCCCGCTGTTTGTGACCGGGATGAACCGGCAGACCACCAATATGGTGTCGCCGCCTTTTCCGCACGTGAAGCGCAAGCCGTTCATGCCCGGGTGGGAGCGGGATCGCGAGCTTCGCGGGTCGGACCGCAACTACGGGCACGCCGATCCGCTCGATCAACTGCCGCTGCTTAAGCTGCTGCACCGGCTGACCGAGGTCACGGGCGAGGCGAGCTACGCGCAGGAGGCTGATGCCGCCACCGCGTGGTGGGTGACGAACCGGCAGACGGGGATCGACCTCTATCCCTGGGGGTCCCACACCTATTGGAATGTCTCCTCGGAGTCGGGCGGGGGTACCTTCGAGTACAACCACGTCTGGCCGTACTGGGGCCAGAACACGAACGCGTTGCTGACCTATGCCACTGCGCTCTGGGATCACTACGTCTATAGCAAGACAACCGGTGACTTCAACCGGCACGCCAACTCGAATTCACACGGTCCCGGAACGGGCATGGAGTTTCCCTGGCCCGGATCGGCGATGATCGCCACCTGGGTGGATGCCTGGTTGGTCAATCCCGATCCGGAATACCTGCAGGCGATCACCACCATCCTGAACCGCTGGGAGAGTTTGCGCGACGCAAACGGCCGGCTGGCGCCCTGCACGAACTACCCGGAGTGGGCCTGGTACGACGGATACGTGATCGCCGCCAACCGTCTGGATGACTGGGCCGCCCTGATCGAAGCCACCCAGCCGGCGCTGGCCGAGCAAATGCGCGACTACGGCCGCCAGTGCGACGCAAACTACCTGGCGCTGGCCGACAACCTGCTGGACATCAAGCGCGTAGGCCCCGTGATGAGCTACCTGCGGGCCACCGGCGGCTACAACCCGGAGCGCCTCGATATCCTCGGCGGCCCGTGGCAGGACCGCAAACACTATGCCATGAAGGGACTGCTGCTGCATGAGCGTATGAAGCGCAATGACTCACCCGCGCTGCAGAAAATCTACCGCCGCGCCGTGCTCGACATCGCCGAGGTCTACATGAGCGTCAACCCGGAAGTCCAGTGGTCGGTGTGGGGCGTCAACATGTCTCACGCCATCGAGCTGATGCTGGTCGCCCATAGTCTGACTGGAAACCCGGCCTACCTGCACCGCGCCGATCACTTCGGCCGGCTGGCGGTCGACCTGTTCGTCGACGAAGCGTCGCCGTTGCCGAAGTTCACCAGTCACGACGATTTCTACGAGATCGAGTCCGTGACCCGTCCCTCGACCGACGTCTGGATGCTGGAGATCCTCGAGCTCCAGGAGCGGCTGGCGCTTTTGGCGGAAGAACAGAGACGCACCACGTCTGTCACCACCAGCGGCGACATGACGGCGCTGACCAACGCGCCGGTCGTCGGCATGCCCGCGGCCGACTGGCAGGCCCATCTCACCGCGGGGCTTGGCGCGAATCTCGCCGGCATATGGGATTGCACCGCCTTGACGACGACAGCCGCCAGCGTATCGCTGACCTATGGCGCGACCGGCGAGCGTGGGCTATTCCTCTCCCGTCGGGAAGGGGTTTTCTCGCCGACGAATGGCATTGAAGAGGGGCCAGTTGACACAACTGGCCCTACGGTACGTCCAGTTGTGCCAACTGGACGCAGCACGCACGGGACAGAGGCGAAGGGCCTGCCTACCGACGGGCTGGAGCTGATTGCTGCCGATTTCATCAACCACATTCCGACTCTCGCGGAAGCGGCGCCCTTCAACGGTCCGTACCGCCGGGCTTTCAGCGGCAAATACCGGGAGCCCTGCGAGGCCGTCTACGGCGGCTTCAAGGACGTGCTCCTCGAGGCGGGTCTGTTGCTGACCAATGGGGGCGCGACAGCGGTCACCGTCACCGTCACCGCCACGCTGCACGACACCTGGGATGACCGTGAAGCCACCAACACCGTTTATACGCTCCCGCCGGGCGAGCAGGTGCTCGTGGCCTGTGCCGCGCCCGACCAGCGGTTCATCCGGCGGCTGGACCTCGCCACCGACACCCCGGATGCGGTGAAGCTCGAGCAGCTCGCATTCGTGATGACCCCCCGCAGCGCGATCAACGCGCCCACCGGGGGCGCCGTGGACACCACTCCCCCCGTGATCGTCACCCGCTACCCGGCCGACGATGCCGGCACCGTGCCGGTCACCGCCAACCTGTCCGTGACCTTCGACGAATCCATCCAGGCCGGCACCGGCCACATCACGCTGAAGCGCAGCAGCGACGACAGCACGGTTGAAGCCTTCGACGTCTCCTCCTCCCCGCGGCTTACCTTCAGCGGGTCCCAGGTCATCATCGACCCCTCCGCCGACCTTGCCCTGTCGACCGGGTACCACGTGTTGATCGACACGAACGCGATCGAAAACACGCTGGCGAATCCCTTCGCGGGCATCCTGGATGCCGCGTCCTGGAACTTCATGACCGGTGATACGGTCTCAATGGGGACCCACATGTCGGCGGCCGCACCGACCGACAACGTCGCGATCTCACAGGCCTCCGCCGACAACAGCACGCCGTTCCGGTGGGAGCGGCCCGCGGGCGACGACCGCAATCCGCGCGATGCCGGGCAGTCGTTCCTTGTTGGCGGCGGGGGGCTCGTGCTCGACAGAATCACCGTAAACCTCGCGACGCTCGCCACCAGCGCCTACGACGCGCAGCTCGTGACGCTGGAGATCTTCACGCTGAGCGACGCGTATGATGTCGTACCGGACAGCACCATCGCCGGCGAGGTCCTGCCGCTGCCGGCGGACATGAAGTCCGCCTTCGATGCCGGCAACACGTTTCTCACCTTCGACATCACCGATGTGACGCTCAGCGCAGGACAACACTACGGATTCCTGCTGATGCATAGTGCGCAGCAATCTTCCGGGGACAACATGTTGTTGGCCGCGAAGGCCAACAGTTCATACACCGACGGGACCGGAATCAAACGCGAAGAGCGCGGCACCGGCGGTGACAACTACCAGGCCACCGGGGTCTGGACCGGATCGAGCCAGCCCGCCGACCTGGAATTCTACCTGCAGGAAGCGTCGTCGGGCTCCGTCACCGCCCGGACTGGGACGGTGATCTTTGGGCGGTAGGATGGTGGGGTAGAAAGTACCCAGGGAGCCAGTTGGCACAACTGGCTCTACCAGTACATCCAGTTGTTCCCAACTGGATGCGTACTGCGCATAACAGCCCTCGGGATGCGTGTAACGTCTTTTGCTGCAATTCCTACGAGGCAAATCGAGCTTGACGCAGCACTGTCTTGGCGTATATAAGGTGCGTATATTGTGGTTAGGAGCGTTATATGTCACATGGAGCCACACCAGAAGAGGTGACGGAACTGCTTGTTGTCTGCGGGGAGCGCGTGCGGACAGCAAGGATCAGGCGGCGTTGGACCCAGGCAAGCCTGGCCGAACGCATGGGTGTTGAAAGGCGCACGGTTTCCCGGCTGGAGAAGGGCGATCCCGGTGTAACCGCGGGCGTGCTCCTGAGAGCGCTCTGGGTGCTTGGGCTGTGGAGCACGGCCGCGGGATTGGCAGATCCGGCGGAAGATAAGGCCGGCATATTTCTGGAGAAGCAGCGGGAGCCGACGCGGGTTGGCAAGGAAACGAAAGGAGAGCTCGATTTCTGATGGCGAGGACCCGGGTATATGTTTTCTGTTATCTGCCGGGCTCATTGGAGGCCGTGCCGGCGGGACTGTTCGATCATGACGACCGCCCCGGTGTCGGGTCGTTCGCCTATGGCCGACAGTACCTGGAGCGGCCGAACGCGCTGCCCGCCGATTGCGTGGCGCTTCCGCTTGGCGTCGAGGCCGCTCCCGTGACGACGAACGGCGGCCTGTACGGTGCATTCAGGGATGCGACCCCGGACTATTGGGGACGTCTTGTGATTGCCGCCGGGTTGAGAAGTCCGCCGGAGTCCCTCACGGAAATGGACTACCTGATGCACACCCATGCGACGCGGGTCGGAAACCTCGATTTCCGGGCATCACTGGATGCCCTGGAGCCGTCACTTGCGCCACCCGAGTTCCAGGACATCGAGGCACTTCTGGAGACGGCCGAGGGACTGGAGCAAGGGCGTTCCGTCGACGAGCGCATCCGGGTGCTCTTGGAACAGGGATCGAGCCTCGGCGGTGCGCGTCCCAAATGCACGTTGGCGCGGGATGGTGAGCTGTGGCTGGCGAAGTTCCCATCCCGCCAGGACTGGATCAGCGTGCCCCGCCTGGAATTTGCCACCATGCAGCTCGCGACACGCTGTGGCTTGAACACGCCCGAAGTACAACTTGAGTCGGTCGGTGGCCGGGACGTCTACCTGGTGCGGCGCTTCGATCGAGAAGCTGTCCCGGGCGGTTGGGCTCGACGTGGCTACCTGAGCGCGCTGAGCCTGGCCGAGTGGGATGAGCGGGATCGTGATCGATGGTCCTATCGAACCGTTGCCGACCGGATCAGGAGGCACGCGGTGCACCCCGAACGCGATCTGCACGAGTTGTTCCGGCGCATCGCCTTCAACATCCTTGTGCGGAACACGGATGACCATCCCCGGAATCACGGGTTCCTGTTGGAGCCCGGCGGTCTCAGCCTCTCGCCCCTGTTTGATGTGGAACCGGCAAGGGTCCGTCCGGGGGTCGGCACGGACTACTTCCTGGCGATGAGCATTGGCGAGGAGGGGCGTGTGGCGTCCCTGGCAAATCTGTGTTCAGCCGCTCCAACGTTCAACCTGTCCCACGACGAGGCCGAGGACCTGACTCGGCAAATGCAGGAGTCTGTTGCATCGACCTGGCGGGAAGCGCTTGAACAGGCGGGATTCGACAAGCACGACATGGCGCTCCTTGCTCCCTCGTTCGGGGCGCAGGTTTCGTTATAGTCACCCCTGCTCCCGGAATGCGGTGGGGCTGAGGCCGCTGGGTCTGCGGAAGACGATGCGCAGGCGTTTGACGCTGCTGAAGCCGGAGGCGCCGGCGATGTCCTTTATGGACAAGGCCGGCTGGGTCAGCAGCAGCCGCTCGGCGCGGCGCAGGCGTTCGCGGATGATGTAGTCGTAGATCGAGCACCCGACCTCGGATTTGAAGCGCCGCTCGAGCCAGCGGCGGGAGCGCGGGACCTTCTCAACCATCTCCATGGCGCCGAAGGGTTCGGAGATGTGGTCACGGATGTGGTTGACGATGGTCCGGACGTGCGGGTCGTCGACGGCGACGACTTCGGTCGAACGGCGCTGCACGACCTCCCCGGGCGGCAGCAGGTGGTCGGCGGCAGGGAGCTCCTCTCCCCCCATCAGCCGGTCCAGCAGCCTGGCCGCCTCGTAGCCGGTCTCGAAGAAGGGACGCGCCACGCTGCTCAATGAGGGCAATGAGACCTCGCAGACTCGCGTGTTGTTGTCCACGCCGATTACCGCCACCTCTTCCGGCACCTGCAGCCGCAGGCGGCGACAGGCATTCAGCACCATGTTCGCGCGCACGTCGTCGCAGACGAAGATACCGACGGGTGTGGTCAGTTCCCGGAGGAACCCGCAGATCTTGTCGTCGACGTGCGACCAGGTGCGCCAGCTACTGAACAGGCTCGGCACCAGGAAGCTATCGGCGTCGGCGCCGTTGTCGGCCAGGCATTCCAGGAACCCCCGCCGCCGCTCGGAATCGTCGTAGGTGCCACGCCTGGCGATCACCGCGAAACGCTTGAAATAGCGCTCAAGCAAGTGCTCGGCCGCCAATCGGCCAACGGCCGCATTGTCGGTCATCACGCGCGGCAGCAGCCCCGGCGGCAGTTTCCCCGACAAGTTGACCGCGGCGGCGCGGAAGGAGCTGAGAGTCGCCAGGTCGTCCCTCGTTTTGAAACCGCCAATGATGCCGTCGCCTTTCCATCCTCTAAGAAAGCTCAGCGAAACGTTGCTCTCCGGGATGGGGGTGATGTGCCAGGTGCCGACCGCCCGCACATACCGCATGACCCCCTCGATCAGCCTGGCCTGCTCGCCCCAGCCGGTCGTGGCGAGGACGGCGATTTCTTTACGTTTCTTCTTCATCGTAACTACTCAGGTACCGCCCGGGCGCCCTGCCGCAAAAAGGGCACCTGTTTTCGCATTATGGCTCTTTCAGCGTCATCTTGTACAGCCGTATCATTGTCGGCGTGGACACCGAGACCAACATACGAATCGCCTACATTGGCGGGGGGAGCCTGAACTGGGCGCGGACGTTGATGACGGACCTGGCGTTGTGCGACCGGCTTGCGGGCGAGCTGGCGCTGTATGATATCGACCAGGCGGCCGCCGAAGCGAATGTCGAGCTGGCGGGGCGCATCTTCGGACATCCGGACGCCCGCACCGCGTTCCGCACCTTTGCCTGCGCAACCGCCGAGGAAGCCCTGGGGGGCGCCGACTTCGTGGTGATGTCGATCGAGCCGGGGCCGTTGGAGTTGCGGCATGCGGAATTGAACATCCCGGCAAAATACGGGATCTGTCAGCCGGTGGGCGATACGACCGGGCCGGGCGGGCTCCTGCGGGGGATGCGGGCAGTACCGGTCTACCGCGACTACGCGCACCGCATCATGGACGTCTGCCCCGAGGCCTGGGTCATCAACTACACCAACCCGATGACGCTGTGCACGGCCGCCCTGTACGCCGCCGAGCCGGAGATCAAGGCCGTTGGCTGCTGTCACGAGGTCTATTTCACGCGCGAGCGATTGGCGCGCAAAGTCCGGGACTGGTCCGGGGTTGAGGCGCCGGCCCGGAACGAGATTCGGGTCGATGTCGCCGGGGTGAATCACTTCACGCATGCCACCCGGGCGACATGGCAAGGTGAGGACCTGCTCGAACGACTGCGGGAGGAGATCGACGACAACGGCCGTTTTGCCGACCGCACCGCGGCGGCGCGGGAGCGGCAGAACAACAACGACGTGATGGCCAGCGACAACGTGGTAGCGGACGATTTCCTGCGCAAGTTCGGCAGCCTGGGCGCGGCGGGCGACCGGCACCTGGTCGAGTTCGTGCCCTGGTATGTCCGCGACGGCGAAGCCGGACTGCAACGCTGGGGAGTCAACCTCACCCCGCTGTCCTGGCGGCTGGCGAAGCGCGAGGAACGCCGCCGCAACGGCCGCACCACCCCGCAGCATCTCAAACGCTCGTGCGAGGAGGGCATCGACCAGATGTGCGCACTGCTGGGGCTGGGCGACCTGGAGACCAATGTCAACCTGCCGAATTGCGGTCAGCTCGCGGGACTGCCGGATGGCGCCGTGGTCGAGACGCTGGCGGCGTTCGCGAAGGATCGGGTGGTGCCGCTGGACGCCACGCCGCTGCCACCGGAGCTCGGGACCATCACCGCCGGGATCGTGGCTGAGCAGCAACTGGCCCTGCAGGCGGCCCTCGAAGGAGACCGCGACCTGGCCATCCAGAGCCTGCTGCTCGACAACCTGGTTGAGTTGCCGACCGACAAGGTCGCGGCAATGGTTGATGAAATGCTGGAGTATATCCGGCCGTATTTCGAGGATAGGCGGCCCATGGCCGCGGGAGAGACGCAACGCGTGATGATGTCACTCCCACCCTAATCTTTCTACCTGATCTTTCGCCTTAATCTCTCCCCCCCCGGGGGGGACGAAGAAGATTACGGCGAAAGATCAAGGGACGGAGGATTAGGGGCCGACACTGGGAAGGAGGTGACGCGATTCGGAACTGAGACATGGGGGCACATCGGGGAATGCAGCCCGTGAAGGGCGATGGTTGAGCGAAGCGAACAAGAAGAACAAAACGTAAAGGAGAACCAGAATGAACAAGCTATTAACAATTGCAGTTGTAGTCGCCGTGGCATGGATCGGCGTGGCGTCGGATGTTGCCGCGCAGACGCAGATGCTCGCGGGATGGTACGACTTCATGCCAGATAACAGCCTGGGTCCGTTTAGCCCGGATGTCGCACTGACCGGTGTGGACGCAAGCGTGGGCGCCGGTATGATCAGTCAAGATACGTGGAGTTCAACCGACGGCACCTACGGCACGTTCTCGTCCGGTGCGAGTGGATCCGGCAGTGGCTGCCTGCGACAGAGAACGGATGCTGCTTCGGAGGCGCAGAGGGATGTCACCATCACGAACAACACGGGCAGTGCCTTGACTCTCGAAACCTTCCACTTCGACGTCGGCAGAGTCGTGTCAACCGCTCCCGACGATGTCGCGTTGGAATACTTGAGCGGCAACCTATCTGATCCGGATGGAACCGCAATCAACTCGGCAACGGGGCTCACCGGGCTGACAGACACCAATGAAGCTGACTGGGGCGATTTTGACTGGAGCCTGTCGGTACTGTCGGACCAGGTGCTTGCCAACGGCGAGTCGGCGACTTTCCGCCTCACGTTCAGCAACGCATCGAATCCTTCTCAAGCGTTGGGCCTCGACAACATTGCCATCTCCGGTTCTGTCGCCGCAGCCACGCCCGGGACGCTGATCTACGGGAAGTGATCCGGCTTCGTCCGCTTCGCGAACTACGCCGGGACAAGTGGGGAATTGGTGATTGGTGCTCGCCGATTGCCGAATGTGGAATGCGTGACCGGCGTCTGGCCGGTTGCGCATTAGGGCAAGCCGCCTGCCGAGGGCGCGGGGCCGAGTAGAGGAGCCAGTTGACACAACTGGCTCTACCAGTACATCCAGTTGTTCCCAACTGGATGCGCACTGCGCGAAACAGGCCTCTGTATACGCAAAACGCCCCTTGGACGTTGTGAGCGCCACGGGCTACATTGCTGTGATGGCGGCATGGTGGGCGGTGAGCCGATGACTCGATGACTCGATGACTTGGTGACCCAATGCCCTGGTTGGGCTGGCAGCTCCGCTTGAACTACCGTGTCATCGAGTCACCAAGTCACCAAGTCAGAAAAAGGACACTTATGACCACCACACGAACAGCATCCGCGACCCTTTGCGCTCTTGCCTGCGCTGTCCTCGTTCAGCCGCCCTCGATCCACGCGCAGGACAAGGCGCCCAAATCAGCTCTGACGCCGGAGCAGCAGCAGGCGTGGCGCAAGACGCTGGCCGACCATGACTACGCTGGTGTCGCCAAGGCCTATGCCGATTTCATGATCCAGCACGGGCGCGATGTTTATGGCGCGAAGCACACGCCGCTGTTCGTCACCGGCATGAACCGATATACAGGCAAGAAGATATCTCCGCCCTTCGCCCACGTGAAGCGCAAGCCGTTCATGCCCGGCTGGGAGCGCGATCGCGAGCTTCGCGGTTCCGACCGCAACTACGGTCAGGCCGACCCGCTGGATAACTTGACGCTGCTGAAGATCATGCACCGGCTGACCGAGGTCACGGGCGACAAGCGTTACGCAGAGGAGGCCGACAAGACGGCATCCTGGTGGTTGGCAAACGCGCAGACCGGGATTGGTCTCTACCCGTGGGGCTCCCATACGTCCTGGAACGTCGACAAAGACGGAGGTGGCGGGACGTTCGAGTTCAACCATGTCTGGCCCTACTGGAAGCTGAATCCCGACGCCCTGCAGAAGTACGCGATGGGGCTGTGGGATCATTATGTCGGGGACAAGAATACCGGCAACTTCAACCGGCATGCCAATTCGAGCCGGCACGGTCCGGGCGGCGGCATGGAGTTCCCGTGGCCCGGCTCGGCGATGATCGCCACCTGGGTCGAAGCGTACCTGGCAAATCCCGATCCGGAGTACCTGCGGGCCATCAATACGATCCTGAAGCGATGGGAGAGCCTGCGCGACAAGAACGGCATTCTGGCCCCCTGTAGTAAGTACGGGGAATGGGCCTGGTACGACGGATACATGATCGCCGCCAACCGTCTGGATGACTGGGCCGGACGCATCAAGGACAAAGATCCGGAGCTGGCGAAGCGCATGCGCGACTATGGCCGCAAGTGCGATGCGAACTATGTGAAGGTCGCCGACAACCTGCTGGACATCAAGCGCGTAGGCCCCGTGATGAGCTACCTGCGGGCCACCGGCGGCTACAACCCGGAGCGCCTCGATATCCTCGGCGGCCCGTGGCAGGACCGCAAACACTATGCCATGAAGGGACTGCTGCTGCATGAGCGTATGAAGCGCAATGACTCACCCGCGCTGCAGAAAATCTACCGCCGCGCCGTGCTCGACATCGCCGAGGTCTACATGAGCGTCAACCCGGAAGTCCAGTGGTCGGTGTGGGGCGTCAACATGTCTCACGCCATCGAGCTGATGCTGGTCGCCCATAGTCTGACTGGAAACCCGGCCTACCTGCACCGCGCCGATCACTTCGGCCGGCTGGCGGTCGACCTGTTCGTCGACGAAGCGTCGCCGTTGCCGAAGTTCGTCAGTCACGACGATTTCTACGAGATCGAGTCCGTGACCCGTCCCTCGACCGACCTGTGGATGCTGGCCATTCTGGATCTGCACGAGCGGCTTGCCAAAGAAGGGGCTGACTCGCGGCGCGAGTCGCCCACATGTAGCCCGCTCGCGCCGCGAGCGAGGCCGGATGACGCGGTATCACTGATCTCGCTTGCAACCGCACCGCACGCCGGGGCATCGTCGGAAGCGTGGCAGAAAGGCATGACAGCCGCTCTGGCAGAAAAGCAGGGCGGCATCTGGGACTGCACTGAGCTCAGCAAGCCCGCGGCCAGTGTTCGCCTCAGCTACGGTAAGAACGGCGAGAAGGAGCTGCTCCTGTCCCGCCGCAAGGAAGGTTTCGCAGCCAAGGGCCTGCCGGTCGACGGTCTTGAGCTGATCGCCTCGGACTGGATCAACAGCTTTCCGACTCTGGAGGAGGTCAAGCCTTTCAACGGCGCCTACCGCCGACGGTTCAGCGGCAAATACCGGGAAAAGAGTACGGCCAGCTACGGCGGGTTCAAGGACGTCCTGGACAAGGCCGGTCTGTTGCTGGTCAACCACGGCAAAGAGACGGCGACAGTGACCGTGACCGTCCAACTACATGACAGCTGGGATGATCGGGAAACGAAGGAGCATACGGTGACCCTGAAGCCCGGGGCAAAAGCACTCGTCCCCTGCGACTCACCAGCGAAGCGCTTCATCCGTCGACTGGATCTCAAGAGCACGGTTTCCGGCGCGGTGAAGTTGGAGCGCTTCGCATTCGCCATGACCCCAAGGAGCAAATTGAATCCGCTGTCGTCCGATGCGCCTCAAGCTTCAGCCGGCTCGCATTCGCCTCCCCCTCCGAAGGCGCCGGCGGGGCCTCGGTTCGGGGACGCCGAACCGAAGCTGGTCACCGACGGACTGGTTCTGCAATTGACCGGCCGTGCATTCAATTCCCTGGACGCGGGAAGTCCCGTCGGCGAATGGAGGAATTCGGCAAAGCCCGACCTGATCGCGGTTGCCGAGGATGGCTGCCGACCGGTGGTGGCCAGGGAAGGCGGTCGCACAGCGCTGCGCTTCGACGGCAAGGACGACTTCCTGAGTATTGCCGACAGCGACGCGCTGGATCTCAAGGCCTGGACCCTGATCGTGGTCGCCCGCGCCACCGGCGGCCCGGGCGTGATTGTGGGGAAGATCGACGGACGAATTGCCATGATGAACTACCGCTTGCAGGTCGATGGGGACGGCAACGTCGGCGCGGCCGTACGCGGCGAGAGCGCCAGGCATCAGGTCAACCGTCTCGCAAGGGCGAACGTCCTGAACCGCTTCGCTGTGATCACGGCCCGTTTTGATCCGGAGGGAAAGGGAACGGACAGGATCATGATCGGCGTCGACGGCCTTCCCGCGTCGTACAGCTACCAGAACACGGAGGGCCAACTGACCACGTTCACGCACGCCCTCCCCCTGGAGATCGGCCGTCAACCGGGCCGGGAACCCCGCTACTTCAAAGGTGATCTTGCCAATATCCTCCTCTACAACCGGGCCCTGAGTGACGACGAGATGAACAGCACTGCCCGGTGGCTGTCCGAACAGCAGCACGGAAGCGGAGGGAGGAAGTGATGCGGCGCATGGGATGCGGAATGTGGGAGGCGATTGTTGTACTGGCCGTGGCCTGTTCCGTCCCCCAGGCCGTGGGCAAGCCCAATATCCTCTACATCTTCACCGACGACCAGAGCATCCGCAGTGTCAGTTGCTACCCTGAAGCTCATGACTGGGTGAGTACGCCCAACATTGACCGGCTGGCCGGGGAAGGGATACGTTTCACCCATTGCTATACCGGTGCCTGGTGTCAGCCTTCACGCGTAACCGCATTGACCGGCTTGCTTCAACACGGTGCGCAGAGCTTGCGGCTGGAGACGTACCCAATGGCCACATATGACCCGAGCGTGCTTCCTTTCTGGCCGTCAGTCTTCAGAGCAAATGGCTATGAAACCGCCTGCATCGGCAAGTGGCACCTGGGGGAGGACACTGGCCACGGCCGCGACTGGGATTACTCGGTGATCTGGGACCGCGGAGCCGGGAACAGCAGGGCCTACTACCACGGCACGCTTGTTCGGACCAACGGCGGCGACCGCAGACCGCTGGGGGGTTACAGCACGGACCGGTACACCGACCTGGCTGTCGACTACATCAAGCGGAAGAAGACCAGCAGCAAGCCCTGGTATCTATGGCTCTGCTACGGCGGCGTGCACGGTCCCTACACTCCTGCGGAAAGGCACAAACGCGACTACGAGAACACATCACCCGTTCCCGTGCCGAAGGACATCTTTCCTCCCCGCCCCACGAAGCCCACCTACATGAAGAACTACGGGGTCTGGAAGAAAGGCAGAGATGGCAAGCCGGTTGGGCTGGATGCCGCCGTAGAGAAGTACAACCGGGCGGTGAAATCCCTGGATGAGGGTGTAGGAAGACTCCTTGATGCACTGCAGGAGACCGGTCAAATCGACAACACGCTGATTGTCTTCACCTCTGACCAGGGCTTTGCCTGGGGGCAGCACGGATTCAAATGGAAATACGCCCCCTATGACGCAAACCTGCGCGCACCTTTGATCCTGCGTTTACCGGGTCTGGTGGCAAGAAACAAGGTGTGCGAACACCCGGTCGGGGGGCAGGACCTGATCCCGACATTCTTCGCTGTTGCGGGTATCCCGTTGCCGTGGGACATGCACGGACACGATATCACACCCGTTCTGAAGAACCCGGAAGCCGAGTGGTCCCATCCGGTCCTGATGGAGAACACCAAGTACTACTATGGCAAGGACACTGAACGGGAAGAACGTCCCGGCTGGAACGGCGTCCCGTGGTGGATCTTCCTGCGTAATGGCAGATACAAGTACATCCGCACCCTGGTCGAAAACGAGGTAGAGGAACTCTACGATCTTGAATCCGATCCTGAAGAGTTGGTCAACCTTGCCCTCCAGTCGGAGCACAGGGAAACGCTTCTGTCGTATCGCCGGCAACTGCTGGCTGAGCTGAGACGGACCAAGGCGGGCATGGTTGAGAACTTGCCGGACGTGAACAAGTTGCCGGAAGAGATCACCGAAAAGGAGCTATAACCGATGTGGCGGATGGTCCTTCTACTGGCCACTGCATGCACCGCCGCTAGTGCCGCGGGAATTAGGGAAATCCGGTATCCCAGCTCTGCCGACAACTCCGAACAGCCGGCCATGTTCTATGCTCCTCCTTCTGCTGATCCCGTGCCTCTCATCGTGGCGCTCCACACCTGGTCGGCGAACTACAAGCAGGACTACCACAAGGCCATCGAGGCCTGGTGCGTGGATCACGGCTGGTCCTACATTCATCCGAACTTCAGGGGGCCCAACAATCGGCCTGAGGCCACCGGATCGGAGCTGGTCGTGGCCGATATCGTGAGCGCCGTGGAGTACGCGGCAGAGACGACCCGGATCGACCGTTCCGCGATCTATCTTGTAGGTACGTCCGGTGGCGGCTACACGGCGCTGCTGATGGCTGGACGTCAGCCTGAGATCTGGGCCGGGGTCTCCGCGTGGGTTCCCATATCTGACCTGAAGGCCTGGCATCACGAATGCCGGAAAGCTGGGCGGAAGTACTTCCGGGACGTCGCGGCATCTTGCGGCGGAGCTCCCGGTTCGTCTCCTGCCGCCGACAACGAGTACGTCAGGAGGTCTCCCCTGGCCCACCTGAAGAACGCCACAGGCCTGGCGCTGCATATCAACGCGGGGATCCATGACGGACACAGAGGCAGCGTTCCCATCAGCCACTCCCTGCTTGCATTCAATGAGGTCGCGGAACCGAAGGATCGTTTGACCACGGAAGACATCCGGTTCTTCGTTGACAGAGCCGCGGTGCCTCCCGCCCTGCAATCGGACATCGCGGATCTGAGTTATGGCAAGCTCAAGCCCCTATTCCGCCGTGTTTCGGGCAAGGCAACGGTCACCATCTTTGACGGCGGCCACGAGCTGGTGGCCCCGGCGGCCCTTGCATGGATCCGGCAGATCCACGGATCGAGGGAGGCGATTGTCTTTCTGATCGCAGGACAGTCCAATGCCGGCGGCGTGGCCGCGTTCTCACCGGAGACCAACGAGAAGGCCGGCATGCAGGAGAAGCACCCCACCATCCCGGGCTCCACTGCCCGGGAGGTCGGGATTCCGACGGACATGGCGGCTTATCCGCGGTGCTACATCTGGGGGAAACAAGAGTTCGAGCGCCTGACGCCGGGAAAGAACCTGAAGACCTGCTACCGCGATCCCTGGCGTCACGGGATCGAGCTGCCGATGGCGCTGCTGCTGGAGAAGCAGCACCCGGATACGGATGTCTTCTTCATCAAGCACGGCCCCGGCGGGCACAACCTGCACACCCAGTGGGCCGCGGGGAAAGGGCCCGACTACAAGAACTTCATGGGCCAGTTCAGCGGTGCCGTGGCAAACCTGGAGACACGCTACGGGAAGGTCCGGGTCATGGGACTCTACTGGGACCAGGGCGAGTCGGACAAGGAGAAGGCTGCGGAGTACGGCAATAACCTGCGGGCGCTGTTTGCCGCGTTGCGGAAGGACATCGGCATCCCAGACCTGCAGATCTTCGTTCGGAAGCACCTCTTCCAGCATGGGCAGGAGGATTTCGCGCCCATCATTGAAGCGCAGGTCGAGGTCACCGAAGAGGATGCCCATGCCTGCCTGTTGGACCTGGATCTGGGCTCGAACGAAAAGAACTTCAAGGCTTGGGCGTGGACGGATAAGAATGGGCACTTGAGTAGCAAAGCATATCTTGAGCTGAGCAAGCGGATCATGGGGTTGTTGGACTAGCGACTCGCGACCAGCGACGCGCGGTCTGTCAGGACGCTTTGACGCGCTGACGCGCGACACCAGGGAATCTCACGAGTCATTGCGTCGCGCGTCCAGAAGAACTCGCTAGTCGCTAGTCGCGCGTCGCTAGTCCAAAAGAAAACGGACCAAGAACAGGCACAGAACCATGGCAATCTGGGGTTTTCATATTACCGACCTGGCCGTGATGCTGGGGTTCGTGGTGGCGCTGGTTTACATCGGCATGCGCGCGTCCAAGCATATCCACAACCAGGAGGATTTCTTCCTGGCCGGGCGGCGCTTTGGCAAGTGGGTGACTACCTTTACCAATTTCGGTCAGGCGACCTCGAGCGAGCATGCCACCTGGATGGTGGCGGGCGTGATGAAGAACGGGGCGGCGGGGATCGTGTTTGCCATCAGCCGCGGTCTCCTGGTGATGCCGATCTACTGGTTTACCAACCGCTGGTGGCGGCGTATTCGGACCCTCACCCTGGCGGATTTCTTTGTCGAGCGCTACGGTTCGAAGCGCATGGCAGCCACCTATGCTGTGATCGCTGTGATGTACCTCTCATTGCTGGTCGGGCTCGGCCTGAATGCACTAAGCAAGACGGTCTGCGCCATGGCAAGCAAGCCGGCCACGGCCTTGACGCAGGTGGAGCAGACTGAATATGACCGGGCCCTCGAGCTGGAGCGCCTGGAGGGCGCGGACCTGGTCAGCCTGGGCGCGGCGGAACAGTCAAGGATGGAGGAACTGCGCGCGGGGGCCCCCCGCCGGACGTTTTCCTATATCAACCGTGGCTGGCTGCTGGCCGTGATCGTGGTGGTCGTGATTGTCTACTCCTGTGCCGGCGGTCTCGAAGCCGCTGCGCTGACCGACGTGATACAGGGCATGGGCATCATTCTGCTGTCCCTGCTGATGATTCCCTTTGCGATGGCCAAGGCCAGTAGCGTGGCCGGAACGTCCGGGCTGCTGGGGGCCTTTGAAGCCGTACAGCAGACCATACCGTCCCACTTTACCAAGCTCTTCGGCTCACCCGGCATTCAGCAGTTCACCTGGTACTTCCTGCTTTCGTTTGGCGTCATGGGCATTGTCAACGGCCTGGCCCAATCGAATTCCCTGGCCGCCATGGGGGCGTCCAAGAGCGACCACTGTGCCCAGGTCGGCGGCGTGACGGGCAACTTCATCAAACGCTACTGCACGGTGGCCTGGGGCTTCGTGGCGCTGCTGGCATTGGTGCTGTACGGCAACACAATGACCAATCCGGACCTGATCTGGGGGCACATGGTCAAGGACCTGCTCGGCCCGCTGGGACTCGGCCTCGTCGGCCTGATGGTGGTCTGTATGCTGGGCGCCCTGATGTCGACGGCCGACACGCTGATGCTGACCTCGTCGGCCATGTTGACGCACAACCTTTACAAACCACTGGTGCCCGGACGGTCCGAGCATCACTACATCTGGGCCGGTCGCGTGTGCAACGTGCTCTTCCTTTTGCTCAGCCTGGGGGTCGCGTTCTACTTCAGCGGCCTGATCGCCATGGTCAAGTTCATCCTGGGTTTCAATGCCATTATCGGCGCGGCGTTCCTGATGGGGATGCTCTGGCGGCGTGCCACCAAGGCGGCTGCCTGGACCTGCATTGGTGTCGTGCTCGTCTATACGCTGATCCTGCCCATGGCGCTGCCGCTGATCCCGGCGGTGCGCTACGCCGAAGCCCTGCAGGTCAAGACCCGGCCGCAGCCCATCCGGGTTGAGAGCGTGGCCGGCAGGCTGGATGTAGAGGCGCGTGCCCGGCAGATTACGGCCTGGGACAGCGCCGATCAGCTTGGCAAAGCAACCGGCGACAGACCGGAATCACTGCAAGTGGGGCAGAAGTACCAGCGCATCTTCAAGCCGGAACAGAAAGCGGTCTTCTGGAAAGACGGGATTGCCAAAGACGACGCGGGCCGCGCCCACGGCAAGGGCATGCTCTATGTCGAGCTGGTGGCGCTGCACAAGCTGGGGTGGGATCTGAGCCGCAACCCGTATGCCCTGAACGAATCGATGCGGGCCATCCTGCGCATCCTGATCCCATTCGGCGCCATGATCCTTGTCTCCCTGCTGACCCGCCCCGACGACAAGCGCATGCTCGACCGCTTCTTTGCCAAGATGCATACCCCCGTTACCGGCGACAAGGAGCACGACGAACGCGAATTGGCCTTGAACCTGGAGGACCCCGAGCGCACCCTCGCGGCGCGTGCGTTCCCCAACAGCAACTGGGAGTTCAGCCGCTGGACCGCCTACGACGTCAAGGCACAGGGCTGGATCACCGTCGGCATTGCCGGTTGCGTCGGCCTGATCTGGCTCATCGTGAGTCTGGGGGGATGATGCGGGATGCGAGATATGAGATATATATGATGTGTGATATACGGGATAGCGAACATGAGCATACATAGCATTGAAAGTGTTATCCTTGCGGTAGGCGCGCTACTGGGAACAGTCGCGTGCCTGCCGCCGTTAGCTTTCGCCGCGGAGAACGACTTTTTTGCCATGGACAACGGCATCCGTGACGTGAAGAAGCTCTCCGACAAGGCGGAGCTACTGAGCACGCTGGGCTACGACGGCATCACCTGGCGACCGGGCGGCACCGCGGAGGCCCTCAGGGCGATGACAGCCCGTGGCGTCAAGATTCACGCGTTCAAGATAAGCCTGGACGTCTCCAGGAAGGAGAAGGCAACTGCTTTTCCAGTCCAGGAGTTGGAGGCTCTCAAGAGCACCGGCGCCATCGTCTGGGTCACGCTGCAACGCAAGGGCGGGGACGACGCCGACGCCGTACGCGAACTCAAGCGCCTGAATGCCCTGGCCAAGCCCCTGGGCCTGCGCATTGCCATCTACCCGCATATCAACTGTCACGTCGAGACGCTCGAGGGAGCCCTGCGCGTTGCGAATCTCGTGGCCGACGAGAACGTCGGCGTCTCCCTCACGCTCTGCCACCAACTGAAGATGCAGGGCGTACAGGACCTCGCGCCGCTGCTTAAGGAAGCCCTTCCGAAACTCTTCATCGTCCAGGTCTCGGGCGCCGAAACCGGCAATACCAGGAAGATGGGATGGGACAAGCTCATCCAGCCCCTGGGCCAGGGCAGCTACGACATCAAAGGACTCTTTCAAATCCTGAAGGACCTCGACTATACGGGTCCCGTCGGAGTCATTGGATTTGGCATCAAGCAACCGGCGAAACAACACCTCAAACAGTCCATTTCCTTTTGGAAGAAAAGCGGGAACGGCAGCGCATCCGGTCGATAGACTTGAGCAGATTGGAGAACGCCGGGACTGCACATCGCTGACATCGTTTCTTCGGTCGCCAGCTTCTCAATGCAGGCCTATTCTCTGCCGCCCCACATCATAGACGGAGCATTATATCGTGGGGTGGTCCCACTCTCTGCTTTGGCAGTGCTTTCGTGCCTATTCAATGGTCGTTTTCGGCGTGGATCAGCTTCCGAGTTTGAGTTGCCGAAGGCTCGACCAAGAATCGGGCAAACGAAACTGCGGTGTTTTGAGAAGTATCTTTGATAGTGATTGCGCGCGTGTGAAGAAGCTGCTGCCGCCTCTGGGCGGCGATTGGCTGAGTCACGCTGAGGGCGTGACGCTTGCCTGCCTGTGGCATGGCTTGCCCGCCGTGGCGGGGACGGCCCGGAGGGCCGGATTATCTGCTGCTGGAAAGAGCCTGTCTGGAAAGAGCCTGTGGAAGAAGGTGGAGGAAGTCGATTCCGCCGAAGGCTCAGATCGACACCACGGAGTCCCGAGCACGCCGCCTACGGCGGGTCTCGGGATGACCCGGCAACCAGCCTGCGTTCCCGATGCGCACGCGATCGGGATTGACGCGGTGCGTGTGCCGTCTTGTGGAGGCGTCCCGCCGACAGCGTGTCGGCAGGGATCGCCGGACTGAGGTCGCGACAGCGACACCATTGGGGGCGTTGGCGCGGAACCCCGATATTCATCGGGGATCCGTGAGCAACGCGGGGTCTTCAGAGCGCGTGCAACTACCGTTGTCATTACTGATCACCGTTGCGCGTGCGACTCCCCCAGCATGAAGCGTGACAGCTTTGCTGGCGCGTTTCATGGCCTTGTGAAGCGGGGAAGAAGCGTCTGCATTACAAGCCACGTTTGCGCGGGGGAAGAGCTGGAGGGCTTGGCGCAGAACTTGGCTTCAAGCAAGTTCTGTGACATAGGCCGGAAGCGGACGCTGGCACGGGATTAAGCGAGCGGCGTAGCCGCGAGGATGCGGAAAGCGTTGGTGCGCCAACCACGCAGCGGAACGTCGTGTGCGTCCACAGCATGGATCGTGACGGAACGAAGTGACGGCGCGATCCATGCGGACGCGACACGGCGTGGAGCGGTGGACCTCGCCAACCAGCGAGCGCTTGGCGCGGGACGTGCCCGACCGTAGGGAGGATGCAGCACGGCCCGTGCAAAGCGCGGTGGCAGCAGGATAGACGAGCGGGCGTAGCCCGCGAGGGCCGTAGACGGCGGCGGTGTGTAGTAGTAGTCGCGGCGTCAGCCGCGACGGCCACGCCGGACGGCAGCGGGCTGGGTAGTACCCGACGCGCGCAGCGCGGAGGGGTGTCAGTCGGCAGGACGGTGTCGTAGTGTAGTCAGTCGGCGCAGCCGACTGATCGGCTCGGCTGTAACATAGCGGTGGGTTTGGGGATAGGTGGAAAGAAGTGAAGAGAGATGAAGGAAGGGGATACAGGGGTTGGATGTGCAGCTTGCGGCAGTGCGGTGATGCGGTGCGCAGGGAGCAAGCAAGAGGACTCGCAGAGTCCGAACGGTCCGGCAGGCATGATGGAGGTCATGCCGTGATCGGCAGGAATAGGGTCCCGGTTCTGCCTGGTATCCGTCAGGATCAGAACTAGGGAAGAGGTGCTTCCTCTTCTGTCCTCTTCTCTTGGGTGTCGTGTGCGCCTCAGATGGCGCGCGGTCAGAGCGTGGCTCTGTCGCAGTTCCGCAGGTGCTGCCGGGGGTTCTCCCCCAGAACTTCCCTATTCCACACGTGGAACAGGTACCCAACTACCCCCTCTCCAGAGACAGCTCTTCATGCTTGTACTCTCCCTAAAAGGCCCCTCTCCGAAATGCCCGTTACGCACGGGACGGTCTAGCCGACGGCGTCGTTATTCACTTGGAAGTCAGTTGCAGACAGCACCGCATAGGATGATTCAAGATTGGTATAGAAAGAAGTGGCGCGCGTTCCGGCCAAGGTCAGGCCGGAACGCGCGCAGGGATCGCCTTGAATGGCGACCCGATTTCTCGTAGTTTACTCGGCAGCAGGAAGGACGGCGGTTCCAACGAGGGTCAGAAGACACCGCCAATTTTGGTTTTTGCGATTTTCGCCGCTTTTGGCGGTGAAATCGGCGACGATATTCCACGGACTCGGGTAGCTGACATGCAAGATCGGATCGGTCTTCGATCCGAGGAATCGGAAGGCTGAGTCTGGCCCATCACCGGCGGAAATGTCCGCCGGAAGAATCGGAATGAACGCCGAGCGATTTTCTGAGGAGCGCCCCGCCGACGAGGCGAGGCGACCTGAAATGGCCTTGTTTACTTGGGTTTTCTGACTCCCCCCCCGCTTTTCAATCTCAGGAGAAAGAGCCGAGCGTGCGGCAGAGCCGCCGCGAGGTCCATCCTTCAACTTCTCTCCCACGCGCACAGCGTGCGCGGTCACGGTCTCCGACATTGACACTCCGTCCATCTGGATCACTTCCGACGCAAACAGCAGGTTCGCCGCGCTACGCGCATAAGGAAGCCCCTGCGGCGATTCCGTCCCGGCGTGTGGGCTTGGCGGCTCGTGACCTCCCCACGCACCCACACACCGGGCCGACATCGCCGCCCCTTCTGTTTCAATAATGGAAGCGGTGTCCACGCTGAGGCGTGGACTTCAGTATGTAGCCATGCCCACCACCACCCATCGGACCCCGGCAAACATTCCGAGTGCGCCGTCTTCGGAACTCAGAAAACGCACTCCGTATGTTGCCCCCAGGGAAGCGGCCAGAAGCCGCCACCGTCAGCCGCCCGTCACGATCGCGGCCCCCTCAGCCCCGCCGCAAGCGCTCCGGTCGTCTGCCGTTGTCGGAATCTCGCCGCCTTGAAGACTGGACCCCCACCCACCACCCTTTGTGAGAGCCGCGACAATCACCGCGCCCATACCGAGCCGTAGGCCCGAATCCCGACGAAACGCCGGGGATTCACGCCCAGGCGCGCAATTGCAGCGGAAACGAACCTCCAGGATCGCGCACAACGGCCTTGATTGAATCGCCGAAGGTCATAGCACCCGGAAAATCGGTCTGATTATCTCTCCCGGCCAACGGTTATCCTCGATGTCTTGCGCATGTTTGCCCGGTCTTGCGTGTCAGAGGAGAGAGCTTTTGATGGTGGGGTTCTGATCATGTTACGACGTTGTTTCCCGAGGGCGTACGGTTTTCGCACAGGCAATGGTTCCAGCAGAGAGGGCTTCTATGGGTGATGTGAATCTCGTGTGCGAACGTGGTTGCCCGAAGGCATACGGTGTTCGCGTAGTCGCAGGCTTCGGAGAGGGGAGGCTTTTTGATGGGTGGGGTGTTGGTGTTGCGGACGTGGTTGTTGAGGGCATGCCGATGGTGTGCGTTCCGTCGCTTTCTGGCAGTCGAGATTCTGAACACTGAGGCGTTGACATGTGCGGTACATTCGGAATAAGATACTCTTATCGCGGTGAGATACATCAAGCAATTAGGAGGGAGCGTATGCATTTCGAGATCACACGGCTATCGTCACGAGGGCAACTTGTGATTCCAGACAAGACACGGAAACTGATGGGGCTTGATACAGGAATGAAGTTCGCGGTGTTCAATGACGGCAAGAATATTCTCCTCCGTCCCATCGCACCACCGGACATGAAGGCGTTCGAGAAACTCTGTACTGAGGCAGACAAGGTGACTCGCGAAGCCAAGGCAATGAAAGGGGGCAGGAAATGAAGTTCTTTATCTATGCAAGGAAGTCAACTGAGGACGAGGCGCGGCAGGTACTGTCCATCGACTCGCAACTGGATGAACTCCGAGCGTTCGCGCGGAAGGAGTCGTTGAATGTCGTGCGCGAGTACGTCGAGGCGAAGACAGCGAAGGAGCCCGGTCGACCGATCTTCAACGAAATGATGGAGGCTGTAGAAAACGGCGAGGCGGACGCGCTGCTCGCGTGGCATCCCGACAGGCTTTCAAGAAATAGTGTCGATGGGGGCCGTTTGGTGCATGACCTCGACACAGGAAAGCTCCGGGATCTGAAGTTTCCATCGGCTTGGTTTGAGAACACTCCGCAAGGTAAGTTCGTGTTATCCATGGCTCTGGGGATGGCAAAATACTACGTCGACCATTTATCGCAGACTATACGTCGCGGCATCCGTAAGAAGCTGCGTGACGGCATCTATCCGAACATGCCGCCACCCGGTTACATGAACGATCCGCTTTCCCGGACCATCATCTTTGACGAGGAACGTGCCCCCATCATTCGGCGCATGTTCGAGGCCTACGCGACAGGTGACTACAGCGGGGCAGACATCCGCCGCATGGCCGAGGAATGGGGTCTGGTCGGCGTCAGGGGTAAGGCGCTCTCAATGAGCCGCGTTCACGCCATCCTTGCGAACACATTCTATATCGGGATCTTCCGATTCAGTGGCGAGGTGTACGAGGGCAGGCACCCTCATCTCATCACGCGTGAGCTATTCAAGCGCGTGCAGGACGTACGTGAACGCCGAAGCCGTCGCCGCCGTCCGAAGCGACCTGCATTTCCGTTACGTGGCATCATTCACTGCCACGAATGCGGCTGCATGGTCACTGCCACGAAGAAGAAGGGACACAACTACTATCACTGCGGCCACCGTCGCGGCCCATGCCCTACGAAGACCATGCGAGAGGAAACACTTGCCGAGCTTCTCCGGGAGAGTATCCGGCGCGTGTCCGTTCCCGAGGACTGGGCGGACAAGATGCTGGCCGAGGTAGCAACGTGGAAGCAGGACGAAGACGCGAAGCAGGCCGACATCGTGGCAGGCCAGAAAATAGAACTCGACCAGATGCAGGAGCGGCTTGACCGCCTGCTTGACGGCTACATCGAGGGCATACTCGACAAGGACGAGTTCGCCGCGCGTAAGGAGAAGTACGTCAACAGGAAGGCGGAACTCGCTGACTCCGTGGCCCGGTTCGAGGCTGGTGGGGCGTCTCGGTTGGAACCTCTGATCAGTTTCATAACTGATTCCAGGCAAGCGCGATACGCCGCCGAGAGCGGGAGTCTTACCGACCTGCGGAAATGGCACAATTTGGTCGGTTCGAACCTGCTGTTTGCGTCGGAAGTGATCCAGAGTGACGTGTCCTGCGAAGCCTTGGCGAAGCGGGAAGGTGTGTCAATGTCGGAGACCGTGACCGCGCACGCTGTGCGCGTGGGAGAGAAGTTGA
>CAZKRK010000002.1:0-72338 GCA_964555035.1 uncultured Victivallales bacterium
GCGCCGGTTTTTCTTGTTTTTTTCGACAGCTTTGGGAGGGTGAGTCACTAACGGGCGTGTCACTCTTGCTCCGGCGTGTACGGTGAAGCGTTGGCAGGTTTCGCCAGACACCGCAAATGAGTCCATGAAGACGCCGCGGGGCATTGTGATATGAATAGGTTGTGGGTTGGAAAATGACGAGCGCTTCCAGCGATACCGGCGACGTTTACATCCGGATCAAGCCTTACATCATAATTATCAGCATAGTATGGACCGTGGTTGTCTGTGCATCTCTGGCATGGAACTTCCGTCAAGGCAGTCAAGAAATCCTCTCCATGGCACGCAACCAGGCGCGGGTCGCTCACAATAGGGATGTTGTTTACCGCCGCTGGAATGCCAAGCATGGCGGGGTGTACGTACCAATAACCGAAGAGACCTCTCCCAACCTTTACCTCGAGGTAGCCAACCGTGATATTGCGGATACTTCCGGCCGGCCACTGACACTTGTGAATCCCGCGTATATGACCCGGCAGGTACATGAACTGGCAGAGGAGGCGTACGGGATTTATGGCCACATCACCAGCTTGACCCCCATCCGCCCGGAAAACGCCCCCGACGCTTGGGAGACACAGGCCCTGCGGGCATTTGAGAAGGGAGAGATGGAGCTTAGTTCGGTAGAATCAATTCATGGCGAACCTCACATGCGCCTGATGCGTCCGTTGATAACAGAAAAGGGCTGTATGAAATGCCACGCAGTGCAGGGGTACAAGGTGGGCGATAGCCGAGCTTGGCCAGCATCCGCTGGACCGTCATCCGTTCGGTCGTCGGGTAAGGCGGCAACGGATCGGGGACCGGACCGGAACCAAAGTTGTGCTGTGGGAACCCGATTTTGACGTAGGTTCGCCAGGTATAGCGCCCGGTGAGGAGGCTGTACCGGCTGGGCGCACAGAAAGCGCTTGGGCTGTAAGCCTCCGTGAAAATCGCCCCCTCAGCGCAGAGTCGATCCATGTTTGGGGTCGAGATCGGACAAGCGGAGTGAAGTGCCTTGATGTCCCCATAGCCCTGGTCGTCCGCCAGAATGATGACAATGTTGGGGCGCTCTTCCACGACGCCCGCCTGTAGGCTGAGAGACAGTGTGACAAGCGATAAGAAGACAGACACAATGACACGCCTGGCGAACGGGATTCCTCTTTGCGTGATCATAGATCTGCTTGCTTTCCTTATTGCTGGTCCCGCGGCACTGCGATCCTCCAGATGAGGTGCGCCACCAACGTAGCGCGGAAATCCGTTCCGCGCATCATTCACGCCTACCGAATCACAGATAGTTCGACGACCTCTCCCGCATGGGTTTCCAGCGTTGCGAGATAGTAGCCATCGATATCGGAATCCGGCGTTGCCCGCACCAACCGAGCTCCGTTCTTGAGGGTGAAGGCCACATTCGCGCGCACAACACAGCCACCCCCCGAGCGGGAAAGAAGACGGCCTTCGACCAGCTTCCCCTCCTCCCAGGCCAGGTCCACGATGAAATCCCCCCGCGCTTTGAGGCCCTTGACATGCCCGTTCGGCCACGCATCCGGCAGGGCGGGCAGGAGGTGGAGCTCGCCCATGTGGGACTGCAGCAGCATCTCGCAGACGCCGGCGCCATAACCCCAATTGGCTTCGAGTTGAATGGGTGCGCCGTTCATGAGGTTCGGGAAGAGGGCGCCCCCGGACATGATGAGTCTCGAGATATAGAGCGGCTGGAGGTGTTCCTTGATGATCTTGTGGCAGCGATTGCCGTCGTGCAGCCGGGCCCACAGGCAGACCTTCTGCGCCTTGCTCCAGCCCGGACCGCCGTCGCCGCGTGCGTTCAGGGAGACCTTCGCAGCTTCAGCCCACTCGGGGGTCGTCAAGGGCGAGATCTGGTTGCAGGGATGCACGGCCATCATGTGCGAAAGGTGGCGATGCTTGTCGCCCTTGTTGTCCCGGTCGCTTCTCCACTCCTGGAGCTGTCCCCACTTTCCGACCTGTGGGCCGAGCAGCTTCGCGCGCATGCCGGCAATCTTCTGCCGGAACTCGGAATCACGGTCCAGGATTTCGGCCGCCCGGACGTAGTTGCCGAACAGGTCCCATACCAGTTGCTGCTCGTGGGCTACTCCGTCCTCGATCGGCCCGCGTTCGGGCGACCAACTGTCGGGTGAAACCAGCGTGCCGTCCGGCTCCTCCTTGAGGGTGTCCACCCAGAACTCGCAGAGTTCTTTCAGGATCGGGTAGATTCGCTCAAGGTGCTTGCGGTCATGCGTGAACGCGTAGTGGTCCCACATGTTCTGGGCGCACCAGGCGGCGGCGCCCTTCATCCACTTCCAGGTCGAGTTCCCATAAATGTCGGTGCCGGTCTTGAAGGCCCAGCCGCGGACGCCCGGGTACTTGCGTCGGGTTTCCGCGCGCCGGATGGGCTGGACGGATTCCAGCCAGTCCGTGTACGGGGAGAAGCACTCCGACATATTGGCGATATCGACGAACCAGTAGTTCATCTGGATGTTCACGTCGGGGTGGTAGTCCGAGGCCCAGGGCGGGTTGTTGCTGTCATTCCACAACCCCTGGAGGTTGGCCGCGTTGCACCCCTCCCGCGACGAGCTGATCATGAGGTAGCGGGCGTACTGAAACACGAGCTCCTCGAGGTCCGGGTCTTGCGCGCCTTCCGCGTATTCCGCCAGGCGCTGGATAGTCGTTTTCGCGGCCCGGTCCGGCGCGGTCTGCCCCACGTCGAGAGAGACGCGCTTGAAAATGGCTTGGTAGTCGCGAACATGGCGCTCGCGTAATTCCTCGAGGGATCTCCCGGAGGCATTCTTCAAGGTGTCGACCAGTCGCTCGTGCGGATGCGCACCGCGCCAGCCCTTGTCCGGCTTGGCGAGGAAATCCGTGCCCGCCGTGAGCAGGATCGTGAACGCGTCGACCCGGTCGAAAAACAGCTTGTTTCCTTCGGTACGGACCGTGCCGCCCTCATGCAGCACCTGCATACGAGCCTCGAAGTTGCGCACGAATTCGGGGACCGTACTCTCGGTGGCTCCCCGGAATGAGAGAGTGCTCCCGTCGGCGGTGGTCTCGTTGCCGTGCGCGCAGCGCAGGTCAATGCGACCGCTGTAGGCGCCCTTCGCGTCCGCCGTAAAACGGAACACCATGACGTTGTCCGGATTGCTGGAGAAACACTCGCGGTGATAGGTCGTTCCGTCCCGTTTGTAGGTCAGACGGTGGACGGCATCCCCGATGTCCAGCTCGCGCCGGTAGTTCTCGAAAGGACTTCCCTTGAGGTCCAACTCAGGCAAGCTAATCTCGGACAGGTAGAGGTTGATGTCGTTGTGCGTCTTTTCAAAAACCAGCCGGTGAAGACGGTAGGCTTTCGCGTTTTCAAACGTGTAGTTCCGCGTCTCTCCTTCAGACTTCCATTCCGGCTCATCCCGCCGCTGGTCGAGCACGATCCAGGTTTTGCCGTCGGCGGAAGCTTCCAGTTTCCAGTTCTTGGGCGTGTATCCTTCCCAATCCGGCCGCTTCTTCCCCTCCCGCGCGGGTTGTTTCGCGGAGGTCAAGGAGTAGCGCGTCACCACTTTCGGTTCACCGAGCGGGGTGCGCAGCATCAGGACGTACGGGAACTTCTGGCTGGGATAGCCCCGCTTCGACGTGACCCACTGGGTCTTGGAATCACCGTCGAAGGCTTTGGCGAGGCTCTCCGTCTCGATGCTGTAGTGATGCGTTTCGGCATAGGTCCTCGGATGGAAGTAGACATAGACGTCACCGAAAGACTGGTACGGGCCGCGGACGTTCCCGCGCGGGACATGCCAGAGCGAATCCTCGTTGAATTGGATCCGTTCCCGGTCGACCCCCGAGAAAACCATCGCGCCCAACCGCCCGTTACCGATCGGCAATGCCTCCGTCTGCCAACTTTCGGCGGGCTGGTCGTAGTGAAGAGTCGGGTTGTCTTCCGCCCGGCAAAAAGGGCCGGTGCCAAGTATCATGCAGACCACAACTGTTGTTGTTCTCATATCTTCTTACGCTTCTTCCTCTCATGTGACGTTGAAAACGGCCAATCGGCGGATAATCGGTTCTGCTTGAGACTTGCCGATCTTCAGACGCACGGAGGCCACTTCGACGCCGTCGAACTTCTGGATCCGCTTGTGGCCGATGCACTCCCCGGAGCACAGTGGCTTCCAGGTTCCACCGGGAACCAAGCCTTCCAGCGTGTACTCGCGAACGCGCTCACCCTTGGCAATGTCCTCCATGGCCACCATGTGATTGATGCGTTGCGGTTGCGGCAGTTTGAGCTCGAGCGACTCGCCACTACCCGACGTTTCCGCGATCGGTGTGCCAAAGCAGCGTCGGACCTCCTTGCCGAACTCGACCAGCCGGCCGGCGTCGTGATCGGGCACCAGGCCTTCCGGGTTGACGACAATACCGAGCAGCAGGTTGCAGTTATGCCCGACCGAGTTGTAGTACATGCCCATCAGCCTCTGGAGAGAGCTCACGCTCTTGTCGCGGCCCGGCATCCAGAACCAGCTATGGTTGCGCAAAGGCGCGTCCGCCATGCCGGGCGACCAGACCTGGCCGTCGGCAGAGCCCCGCGCCAGGTACCGTTTCCATTCCCTGCAATTGTGACCGACCGCCCCATCCTTACCCTTAGGCATCGTCGCCCAGCAGGGATACGGCACACGACCGTGTTCGTTTCCCACCCAGCGGTGATCGGAGCGGCGTGAGCTGTGGTAGAAAACGGAGTTGGGCTGGTGCTTCGCGAAGATCGGGAGCGAGTCGGGCCCGTCTTCGTGCGGCAGCTTCGTGCCCGCATCGAACCAGATCTGTACGAGCTCGCCGTACCGCGAACAGAGCTCCTCCAACTGCCCCTCCGCGATGCGGTTGTACGCCTTCTGCTTATCGCTCTTGCGCCCCTTGCCCCAGTCGACGTAGTGCCCCCACACGGTCTGGTGGACGTTGCGATGGGTACTGAAATAGATGCCGGGCTTGATGCCGGCCTTGCGACAGGACGCGACGAAGTCTCCGACCACGTCGCCCTTGCCGTCCCGCCAGGCCGCCTGCTTGACGCCATAGGGATACAGGTCGCTCTGCCACTGCATGAAGCCGTTGAAGTGCGTGGCCGTGAAGACGGCGTACTTCGCGCCGCACGCCTTGGCCGACTCGATCCACTGATCGGTATCGAGCTTCACGGGGTTGTACAGCTTCGTATCGTACACCTTGCGTGAGGTGTTGTTGTTGATGTGGGTGCCGGCGGCAGTGGGCATGTCGAAGTGATAGACCACCCCGATCTCGCAATCCTGCCAGGTGATCTGCGCGGGCGTTGGAAGCGGCAATGCCGTGGTCTCGGCCGGTTCCGCGCCCAGAGACAGCTGGGGATTCAGCGCCACGCCCCCCAGACATGCACCGCTCACCTTGAGAAAATCTCGTCTTGTCGTCATTGGTAGTCCTCTTCTTTCTATGTTTGGCCACGCCTCACTCACGCAGCAAATGGTATCATCTATTTCACGTAATTGTGTCAGCAATAGGGGGGAAACCGTCTACCGTATAAGCAAGACGGTTCCCGGACGGGGCAACGGCTCGAGCTGAACCCCGGTGATGACCCCGTTGTCGTTGAAGCTGCCTGCTGCCCAGCCAAAGTTCACCTGGCCGTTGTCGACGTTGACAAGCGACGTGGCGTGCGTATGGCCGACAACATACTCGCCTGTCCACGCGCGGTTTCCCATCGTACCGCTGAGACCCGCGCCGAAAACTCCCGTCAAAGTGCCCGCGCTGTTGTTCCCGACAAACCCGTACACGGTCAAACGGTATCTGCCGGGGAGGAGATGCCGGATCGTGATGTCCCCCGGAACGTCGGGCACGGACCATCCGTCGGTCAACAGGGCCGCGGCATCCCCCGCGAACCCCGGTTCGGTGTCGTGAACGCTGTGTATGATTTGCGCGAACAACTGCAGCGTGACAGGGCTGAGACGGCCGGCACGGTTGGTCAGGGCAAGCTCGGGGCCCGTGAAGATGTGCCCGGGAGGCAACGCGACACTCAACTCGATCGCGTGCCACGCTCCCGTCGTCCCGGCAGCGGCAAACGCACCTCCCGGAGTGCCGGCACCCCCCCCCAGGTCGATATTGAATGCCTGGCCATGGCAGAATGGGGCGACCTGCGCCATGCAGACGAATAGAAACAGCGACAGTCTTCTCACAGGTTCACTCATCCTCATCTCTCCAATCCTTCTCCCAATGATTCTCCCGCGGAATGTCCCGCGGGACTCACCTGCTGCCCGGCAATGTGCTCCTGATCTGCCTTTGACAGTTTCCGAAGTGGAACCGCGTATTTCTTTCCGTTTTCGCCGAGAATCATGACCTTGTCTTCCGCGTGTCCGACGTAGCGGCCGCGGAGTGTTTTGCCGGTCGTACTGGTCCAGGTTCGGACCTCCGTCGCGCCGGGGGAAGAGTCGGTGTCGACGCTTGCGGCCTGCACGCCGCTCAGAGCGAGCATGGCGTAGGCCGTTGGGACAAGACCCGGCTTCATCGCATGATTGGTAACCAACTGGGTGTTGAGTCTCTTATTCAGACGATCGTATGGCACGTGCGCATTCGCGCGGGACGTGAAGTTTGTTGTCCGCGGTTTCTGCTTCCCGAACACGCCCAGTGGAAGCACAGCCAACCGTTCGCGAAAACTGGACGTAAGCGCCGGAAGGCGCCTGCCCGGCAGTACCCACGAACCGTCGATCTGTTGCGTCTCGAACAGGTGAGTGTCGAGCTCGCCGCGCAGCTCGGCGAGATGCCCGCTCGTGCGCGGCCCGGCAGCGGAGAGAGCGAACACCAGGTCGTACGCCGCATATCGGCCGCCTAGCTCTTCCGGCTTATCTGACAGCGCTTCCGCCATGTTCACGTTGAGATACTCCTTGGCGGCGGCGAAGTTCCGGTCAATCGCCTTCAAACCGGACGGCCCCGCCAAATGACTGCAACTGACCAGACAGGACAGCCCCTGCGCCGTACTGCAGAGTGTGACGGGCGACTTCAACTCCTTGAAACTTGCCGCCTTGGCGGGGACCCCTTCAAAGCCGCCCAGGGCATTGAAATCGGAGATGGACTGGTGCGTGTTGAGTTCACTGAAACTCCCGTCGCGGTTCTGTTTTCCCGCAATGGCGCGAATCGAAATGGCTGCCAGATCCTGGATCCGTTCCCCCCGCGGTTTGGATGGCGTTCGCCGCAGTCTGGATATGCTTTGCTTTGGCGCAAGAGGGGAGAAAACGGTTTCAGGAAGAACCCCGTTTCTCTTAGCCACCCCAAGGGCGTACAGGGCCAACGCCGTGGACTCCATGTCCGTGGATGTCTGATTGTAGATGTACTGTGGCAGGATACCCACGAAAACAGCGTCTCCTCCCTCCTCAGCCTGGAGTCTCGGGTATCTTGTATAGTCCCAACCATGCCGTGTATAGGCCCGCCTGATATCCCTGCCGACCTGCCGCAGCGCCCTTTCCGCCGCGGCCAGTCTGCTCTCGCTGCTCTTGCTGTCGTCCCTGGCATGGCGGCTCTTACTCTCGATGAACGCGGCGCTCAGCTCAAGCTGCTTCTTCAACAATCCGGCCAGCACACGCGTGTCTACGCTTACCGGCCCCCACAGTCCCGCTCCCGGTCCGCCGCGAACCATACCGGCGGCAAGTTTCGCGGCCATTTCGGAAGCCTGTTGGCGGCGTGACTCGTCCGGAACACTGGCGAACGCCGCCACGGACCAGGCCAGGTCCCAGGTATGATCGGGATAGCCGTAGGTGCTGTAGATGCCGGACAGGCTGTCGAGCGGCTGGGTCACCAGCCAGTCGCCGGGGTCGACGCCGGCCCGAATCAACGCGTAGATCACCAGCGCATTGTGCCCGAGCTGGTCGGACTTCCATTGGTCAGGGCCGCCGGAACCGTAGATGGGCTTGTGGTGAACTTTCGCCACGTCACCATCAGGGTCCCGTCTCAACCTCTCAACCTGGACCTTCTTCGTGCCAATCTTCTTCTTTTCGTGTGTGCGCCTCGTCACCTTTTCGCGCACACCAACCGCATCCACGGAGTCGCCTACCTTCCGGTTCCTGTAGACGTCTTTCTCGCCTGTGTCGCGACGCTCATAGACCCCCCTTTCGAGTGTCACCGTCACCCAGGAGTAGTAGTTCGTATAGGCCTCACTTCCCACTTTCTTGCGATTCCGCTTCGGCGGATAGAACCACCCCTCGTCATCCTGTTCAGCCAGGCTCCCGAACCAGGAAACCGCGCGGTCCAACGCGGCCTGTCGCTCATCGACAGGCGGCGCATCGATCACGGACTCCTGGCCGAGGCCCAACACCGCCATAACCAACCACACAGTGATTGCTACATAGCGCATCGCGATTCTCCTTTCCTGATGAGCCTACTGGCCCGGCGTGACTTCCAGGAACTTGAACATGTTTGGCGAGTAACTGCAGCCAATGGAAGCGAGTAACCTGGGGGCCGGTTTTCCCGGAGGGGTCCCGGAGTAAACCGTCGCTCCGTCGATGGTGCATGTCAGGGAGCCGTCCGCGTTCTCCGGGTCAAAGTCCAGCCTCAGGGGGTGCCAGGCATCCGGCGCGAACTTCTCCTGCACGCCGGTCTTCAGCGTCTGCCCCCTGGCCGTCAGTTGCCAGCTTCCGTCTTTCTGAATGACCAGGCGGTAAGGTCCCACGGCCGTTTCCACGAACCCGTCCACGATCAGGACGGAGGTCTTGAGACCCATGGCAGGCGACGCGGCGCATCCCCCGAAGTAAGAGAGACAGCGCCCGAGCGTCCCTCTGTGCCACTCACAACCCTTTTCGGGAACGACCTGCTTCAGGACGTTTGCACCGTCGTGATCCGCGATCTCGAAGGTCCCTTCCTGATCGACCCAGTAACGGGGCGTGTCGTGCAGCTTGTAGCCCTTGAAATCGTCCCGCCGGTGACCGCCCGGCACGGCGGCCGGGATTGGGTTCCCGGGCTTGCCCTTGGCCTGACCGGTTGTGGTCGTCAAGGTGTAGACGGATTTGCCGTCCAGCGCCATGGCCAGGCGCCCCCCTTCGGGCTCTACCGTCCGGAGCTTCCGGAATTGCTCTTGGCTGTCGGACTTCCACACGTGCACGAGCTTTCCCGCCATGGCGGGATCGATGTGCAGCTCGATCGTGACCGCTTTATCCGTGGACGCGATCAGGCTCCAGTCCTTCCCGTTGGGCGCTTTGAGGGCCGCATAGACCCCCAGGTGGGATTCGGGGTCAAAGCGCCCCTGTGCGGTATCCATGAACCGCCAGCCGGGCTCGGCGAACTGGGTGACGTGGGCTACACACCACAGCGCCGGCCAGATGTCGTAGTGCCCGTTCCACGGATTCCTGGCATCGATGAAACCCACGTTGCTCCAACGGAACCCGGGGGGAAGGGAAGTGAAGGGCGCCCACGCAATGGACTTCGTGATGCGCAGCTCGTTGTACTCGCGGATGATTTTCCGGACCCAATTGCGTCCCGAGTGGAAGCCGCCGCCGCTCACGCTGTAGTCCTCGCCGGCCCAGATACGTTTGCCCGTCGCCAGGAATCCCTCCGGCAGGGGGCGGTCATCCCTGAACTTGGTCATGTAGCCGACCGGGTAATGATAGCCAACCACGTCCAGTGCCTTGGCAAACTCCGGGTCCTCCAGGACATCCTTCATGACGCTCCAATTGTACTTCTCGGGGATGTGTCCGTTGTACAGGTCCGAGGCCTGGATCTGCACGTCGCCGTATCCGTTCTTGTCGAGCGACGGCCGCAGGTGCTTCGTCACAAACCGGCGGACCTCGGCCGAGGCCGGATGCCGCAGGTTCTTGTCCCGTTTGCCGTGCTCCCTTCGCTCGATCATCATCGAAAGCTCGTTCTGGCAGCCGCCCACGTATTGGAAATCCAGCCCGTGGTGTTTCTTGGCGCAATCCAGGAACGCCACGACCCAATCCGCCGCTTCCTGCGTTGTGTAGTCCTTCGTCCAGTAGGGCGTTCCCCACGGTAGGGCATCGAGGACGATGTCCGGGTTCCGCTTTCGCGCCTCCGCCGCGAGCCAGAACTCGTAGCCGCGCGGCACGGGGTCGGCCAGCTCCTCCGGCGTGATCGCATGCGAGGGCTCCGCGCCGCAAGTCGAGTTCATGCCCGAGCCGATCTCGACCTTCAGATGCTGGAACCCCGCGCCGAACTTCGGCTTGAACAGGAAGTCGAGGACGTCATTCCTCTGGGGCTCCGGGTAATACCGCAGGAGGGCGGAGGTCGCCCCGGCGCTCAGCGCGCCGAGCCCCTCGAACTCGCGACCGAGGGAGGCGGTATCGAGTCTTATGACAACAGGTTTCGGCCTCACGGCTGCCGACTCCGCCTGAGTCAGGCAGGCAGAGCTCAGCGTCAGCATCACGAAAAGCAGGGCTGTCAGCGCCTTCATTGCGGTCATGGTTGTCCTCTCCGCGTCTGATGGGTTTTCATCGCCAAGACCCCAATGGGTCCATCGTACCAGGTATTCAGTTTCTGTTCTTATCGTAATTGCACCTCAGCACGTACGACAGGCCGTCCTGCTCGCGTAGCGCGCCACAAAGAGATGCACCTTGCCATGGTCATACTCAGCCCATATCGCATCGTTTATTCCTTCTTCTCCCGGTGTGATCGGTTTCTCGCTGCTCCCCGGAGTGATTCCAACCGCGCCAACCCCGTCTCTTCTCGTTGCTGCCGACGGTCTCAACCCCTGGCAGTGTCATCACGTTCTTTCCCTCACCGATCCGGATCGTGTAACCGACCACATCGGCAACAGTCGCCGTGAATCAAAAAGACGCTCAAGAGGAATCCAAAACACAGCGTGGACATTACTTTTGTGGTCATGTGCCTAGTTCCTTTTCACTTCCAGGATATAGGACAGGGTCCCGTCTCCTTCGGTAACGCTTGTGCCGGAAGCCACATAGATGTGGGTCGGACGCCCATCCTGCATCAGGACATGTGGCCGTTGGAACGAACCGGTCAGAAAGTAGTGTTTGAGCAGATCCGGGTTGACCTTGGGTAGGTAGTGCTCCGGGGGACGCCAGCCGATCTCGGGCCAGGGATCGAACGTGGTGCCGTCCGCGGACTTCCGCAACAGCCCCCCGCCAAACGCCTTGATGAACTGGTTGTCGGTGGTAAGCAGGTAGACCTTGCCGTCCATCATGAATGCGTGGCCGTCCTCCATCTGCGTGTACCAGCGTCCTTTCGGCGGGTAGTTCTCGTTGTCGATGACGTACGGTCCCTCGAGCTTCTCAGCCACCGCCAGGCCAATCTTGGCGCCGCCGGCTCGGAAGTAGAGCAGGTACCTGCCGTCGGGATGCTTGATGAAGGCCGGGTTGATCACCGAACTCTTCCTGAACCAGGCGTCTTCAGACGGC
Organism: uncultured Victivallales bacterium; assembly: GCA_964555035.1. Taxonomy (GTDB): domain Bacteria; phylum Verrucomicrobiota; class Kiritimatiellia; order UBA8416; family CAYOBW01; genus CAZKRK01. Next base: position 11,358 of record CAZKRK010000002.1, read on the forward strand.
CCGAGGAGCATGCCGACCCTCTTCCAGGGACCACCCAGGGATTTGGATGTCGCCATCCCGATGCGCTGCGAGGTCGAGTGCCGCGGCTTCCCTTGTGTCAGGCCAACGGCATTCGCGACATAGAACAACACGTACTGCCCATCCACCTTCACGATCAGCGGATCGAACGGGGAGTAGCGGTCCCAGGTGTCCTTTCCGGTTCCTTTCAACGCTACATCGACGAACGCGAAAGGACCTTCGGGAGTGTCACCGATGTAGTGTGCGATCTCGGAGTCCTGCCGCCATGAATCGTCAAACGGCTTGGTGTTGGGAAAGCGCGCCACAAACAGGTGCACCTTGCCCGCATCGTCCATGATCGGGGACGTGCCCCAGATGTGATACCCGGGTTCGTCCACAGCCACGCCGGCGTACTCCAGCGATTTGCAGAGTGCAGACTCGCGAAGGTCATTCGGGGTCGGCTCCTGGCGCTTCTCCGCGGCGGTAAGGAGGGTTGTGGCGCACATCAGAAATGCCGCCGGCACGAATGGGTATGTTCTATGTTTGGTCATGACTCCACCTTGTCTGCATAGTTGTTTCGGTCCGCTCCCCGTAAAACCGTTCTCCAGGACGGTTCCAACCCACGCGTATTCTCACGGCTCTGCTCGGGCTCTGCTGAACCGTTCTCCAGGGCGGTTCTACGGGATCCTTCATTTCGACTTCCCCCAGTTCGCCTTCAACACATACGACAACGATCCATCCCCACCGGTGACACTACTGCCGGAGGCCACGTAGAGGTAGGTGGGGCGACCGTCAATCAACAGGATCTGCGGCCGCTGAAAGGTGCCGGCACCGTAGTAGGATTTCCGCCACCCCCCTTTGTTCGACGACGACGGCAGATACGATTTTGGCGACTGGTATCCAATCTTCGGCGTGGCATCAAAGGTGATCCCGTCATCGGACTTCCAGAGCAGTCCCCCTCCTCGCACGTTAACCCCGTGGTTGTCGGTGGTCAGGAGATAGAACTTCCCGCCGGACACGAAGGCGGTGCCGTCCTCCACCCGGCGTTCGCTGGTGGAGATGGGCTCGAGTTGGCGGACATAGGGCCCCTCCAGCTTGTCGGCGATCGCCAGGCCCATGCGGGCGCCCTTGCCCTTGAAGAACAGATGGTACTTGCCGGTGTTGGGATTCTTGGAGAATGCCGGGTTTACACCGCCACCCCTATAATTCCAATTCTCCCGGTCCTCGCAGCGAGGGAGGATCAACCCGCCGTCAGGGCCGACCTTTTTCCAAGGGCCGTAAGGCGAATCAGAGACGGCCATTCCCGTTCGCTGGGTACCGGTATTTCCGGTCGGCCCTTTCGTTATGCCGCACGAGTTGGCGATGAAGATCAATACGTATTTCCCATCGACTCGTTGAATGCAGGGATTGTGGTAACCATAACGATCCCAGGTGTCCTCGCCTGTACCGCGCATGGCGACATCGGAGAACTCGAAGGGGCCTTCCGGCCCGTCGCCGACATAGTGCGCGATTTCCGAATCATGCCTCCATCCGGCGTTAAAGCTCCGGGGGTATGAAACCAGATCGATTAAGCCTGTCCGGCTTGGATATCGCGCCACAAAAAGATGAACCTTGCCCTCGTCGTCCATGACGGGGGAGGTCCCCCAGCAATGGTACCCGGGTTCGTCCACCGCCACCCCGACATACTCCAGCACTCGGCAGAAATCCGACTCTTTGATGTCGGGAGTGGGGACAGCCGTCTTCTTTCTTGCCCCGAAAGCGGTCGATACGCACGCCAGGCATGCTGCCAGCGCAAATGGGAACATCTTGTTTCGCATAGTCATGTGTCCTTTCTCTTCTTCGGTCACCTCGCGCACATAGTCACGTTCGTCCAGCTTCGTCATGCAGACGGCTCCTCTGACAGGTGTTTAGATACTGCCATGATCCGCCCCCCCCCTCCTACGCCCGACCTGGAATGGTCGGTGGAAGCGCAATTCGCGAAGCGTGGCGCCACTACAGGTCACCCGAACCTTCCGCGCACCAATCGGCTCCGGCAAACGCTGGAGCGTTCCTTCTTGCCTCGAAAGACCGACATAGCCGGAAGCCACCAACTCCCACCCGCCGTTGCGCCATGCCTCGATCCGATAGCCGGGCACGACGCCTCCTGTTCGTGCCGCATTGATGTAGATCCAATCCGAAGCGAGAGGCACCTCAAATTCGTACACCGCTGTGGATGATCCGTTCGTGGCGGAGAATGCCGGCCCGGTTTCGAAGTCGAAGTCGCTCAGGGAGTCGACATCTGCTTCGGTGCCCTTTTCCCCGTTTTTGCTCATAAGGCTCGGAGTCACAACAGTTGCATCGAGATTCTGACGCGTGAGGTAGGTGCGAAGCAGTCGCTGTTCCCAGAATGACTGTCCCCCAATCTCGATCTCCGCCTGTAGTCCGGGCGGAAGCACCGCGTAGTCTTCGCGCGGCTCACCGTCCAGTACGCGTTTCATCCCTCCGCCGTTGAGGTCCAGCACGTACCCGTTCCGCAGCATGAAGCAGGTGCTGTAACGACCGTAGGGTCGCACGAAGTGTCCCTTCAGTCTGAGTGTCAATCCACCCGTATAGTGCTTCTCGTGTATTTGCTCCCGTCTGGTCGACATGTTCATCACGATCGGTACTTCGTACTTGAACGCCGTCTCGCCGATCCTGTAGTCGCACTTCAATACCAGGTCGGGATCGAGAGACCTGTCGAACGGGTATCGGGGTCCCTGGCGCCCCTCCCTGTCGGCAAGATCCACAGTGATCGGCTCCCGGAGCATTCTGCGGCTGTGGTCCTCGATTGTCACTGTGCCCGTCACGCGAGGAAGGAACTCATCCGTCCTCTCGTTGAAAGCTCCCCTCAGATGATTGAGACGCCTGTTGCAGGCAAGCATGGTGTTGATCATCAGCGACCCGTCGGGCGCTGGCTTGGCGGTGTTGAGGATCTCCACATTGTATCCGAACGCGAGATGCCGACAGGTCGCTGTTTCCAGAGCCGACAACCCGCGGACGCGTTTGAGTGCCGCATCGATCCGCGGGCCGTAGTCCCGCGCGATCTCCGCGGCTCGCTCGCCATACTTGCGTGGCGATACGGGCAGTGCTTCGAGCGCCCGCAACCCTTCCTTGAGCACCGTGGGGCTCTGCTGGCCGAGAAACGCGTCCAGAATGATCCAGCTACGGTGGTAGGTCCGGTGCAAACGCCGGGAGCTGCGATGCACGAACTGGAAAGGTCTCGCCGATTCGGTCTGATATTCTGCTTTCCCGGTGATGGCCAGATTCCGTTTGCCGGCATTGAGCATGAAGATGCTGTTGCCCAGGCCGAAAAAGGGCTGCCCCAGCGGCAAGCCACCCAGTGCCATTGACGCGTCGCCGGTGTTGACCCCGAGATACCCGTGGAATGGGCGCTTGTAGGAGAGCAGCCACTGTATGGCGGTCATCGAATCGATATAGTGTTCCCGGTTTACGTTCGCGGCCGCGGCAGTAGCCCACGTCATCGACAGTTCGCCGCCGCCATGCGCCTGGTCGCAGTTGCCATAGGGCGGCGTGGTGTAGATGCGTTGCGCCGCTGACCGGAAGGGCTCTGTGCCGCCGCGCAACCGACACGCAATGAAGCAGGGCGCATTGCCCAATGCGCCGGCCTGCCCGTGCGACGTCAGCGCATCTCCGGGGTTGTTCCTGTAGAACCCGTCACCGCGGCCATAAGGGAGTTTTCCCGCCGGCCCGATTTCCGATGCCCGTTCGAGCAGGCGGTCGAGATTGTACATCAGCTCATCATTCTCACCAATCGGCGTGTGCGAGCAGAGCGCCCAGGCAGCGGCCAATACGCCACTTGGACCAATCCACCCATATCCGCTATAGCCGGGACCGGACTTGTGGCCGGCGAGGTAGTCCGGCTGAAGGTACTTCGTCAGGTTCAGCGCAAGAAGTTCCAAGCGCCCGAAGATAACGGGGTCCCGTGTACGCAAGTAGTATTCGGCGAGGAAGACCACTTCAAAACTGTCGATGTATGTCCATGTCGTTCTTCCGCCATGCTCCGCAACAAAGTAGGCCGCCTTCCTGATCGCGTCGTCATACCCGGGGTCTCCCGTAGCCATGAGTCCCAGTCCACACATCGACGTACACAGCGTCGGACCGCTGTACGCCCCCGTTCTCGGGCTCCAGCGCCCATCCTCTTTCTGCTGTTGAAGCAGGCCTAGCGCCAGCATGGCCGAGTAGTTGCGAACCTTGAGACCGTCGGGGTCAAATTCACGGCCGAACGATCCAGTCCGGTCAACAGGCACCCGCACCTTCTTGATGTACGGCTTCCACTGCGCCGGGGGGGTCCATGGCTCTGCCCCTTCGATTACGAATGTGCGGGCCACGCTGTTGTCGACAGCCACCTCCCCCTCCAGGCGCCATTCCCCTTGCGGAAGGTCCACGATCATGCTCACCGCGGCATCGCGAAGATACAAGCCGCCGTCCCGTGATAGTCCATTGTTTCGCAAAGCCCCCGGCTCGCCGTCCACCTCTGTCCACGCGACATTCCAGTCTTCAGCGCCCAGCGACACCCCGGACCTGTCGACCAACCTGACGTCGGTAAGCTCCAGCGGCCTATGCTTGGGTGGTTGTCGACGGCCACGCTCGGTCCGAGCAGCGGGAGCAGGTCTGGGTTCCAGCGATATACGAAACCGGTCGTACCCGGACAGCGACACGGAAAACGGCCCATCCCCAACAGCGCGATGGAGCGGTTTCCAGGTGCTCGTGCCTTGCAGTCGCACCGGATGCCGCCCACTGTAAAGCGTGAAACACGGATCTACGAACTCCCGCCGATCCCTGTACTCCCTGTGAGTGCGGGCAACCACCTTCGCACTCCTTGCTATGAGCAGCCCGCATTCGAAATGGTCGTACCCCTCGGGGATGGAATAGACGAATGAGGCACCAACCTGGGTTACGTAGAAATCAGTGAGAGGCTTCCCGTCAGCTCCAACCAGGGAACCCTTCTCGGCCCTCCATCCACCTTGGCGCCCGTCCCGGATCATACTCTTGCGCTTGTTGTCTGCCGCCGACATCTCGAGGGGCGAAACCTTCGTCAAGCTGAGTTCGCCGGCCCGACCTGTGAGCCGCGCGGCGATGACGTGCACCATGGCCGCAACCGGAACTCCGCGTTTCCTTCCTCCTTCAATGCTGGATAGCGGGAAATGCAGCCGTATCGAGCTCGCCCCCCTGGTTGGGATTGACACCTTACGGATACGCGAAGTGTAGTCGATCAGCCCGACCTTGCGTGTCGCAATCGCCACCGGCTCATCCTTCGGGAATCGAAACACAGACAGGTCCATGTGACCGCGCTCTTCCGCGGCATCCAAAGCCAGACCGGCGTTGATTTTCAGTAACCGTATACTCGTGAAGCCAATCTTGTCTCTACGATCCAGGAAGAAGTGCCGACCGTCACGCAAACGTTTGCCGTCCATTTCGTATATGAGATCCCCGACATCCAGTCTGCCAAGAGACGGTGAGCGCTCGTAAATCTTGGTAACCTCCAGACAGTTGACGGCCAGCCCATCGTCATACTGCAGCTCCAGTGGCCAAGCCTGGCGCATCTGCATGCTCCCGAACTCGCGCTGCGACTGCATGAGCACGTGCACGCCGATCGGACCAAGATCGATATCCCGGCCGCCCTTGACCGACTTGATCGCCGTGAACTGCCTCTCAGATATATCTCTTTCCCCGGCCTGGCTGCTGGGTTGCACGCGGTCCAGCCGTGGAGGAATCTCGCGCTCGTATTTCGCCACCCATTGAGCAAGGTCAAAGTCAGCGCCCGGGCGGTTCTCGGCCACACCTGGAGTTCCCGTTCCAGCCAACACAAATGCCGATAGCATCCAACCTGCCGCGCGTGGTCTCATCTTCAGTTTCCTGTCTTGTTTGCACCTGTCTGTCCGGGCCTCAAGGCCGCGATCGACCGCCGGTGACAATCTCGTTAAGCTGAGCCAGAAGGCGGCTGACGACCTTCGGGTTCTTTGCCGACACCTCCTGCTTCTCCATCTTGCCCATGGAGAGATCATACAGCCTGCACACTACCGGTTTGCCGTTCAGCTTGCCCTTGGTGCCCTTCTTCGATTGCCCGCACATTATCTTCCAATTGCCGGCCCGCAACGCAAAGCCCTTGGTTGATGTGACCTGCTGAACGACGTGGTCGCGTCCCTCTGCATCCGCTTCCCCCATCAGCGCATCAAGCACGTCGAGACTATCCGGACAAGCCGTGTCGGGGAGCTCCACCCCCACAAGCGCTGCCATGCTGGCAGGCAGATCGACCGTGCTCACCATCTTGTCCGACACGCCGGGCTGTATGTGCCCTTTCCAGTACGTAATGAACGGCGTACGTGTGCCACCCTCGAGGATGGTGTATTTCCCACCACTGTAGAGACCGGCGGGCCTATGCCCCTTGAGCAGTTGCGCGGCGCCGTCCTTGTAGCCATCCGTGACCACCGGTCCGTTGTCGGAGCAGAATACAACCAGGGTGTTCTCCGTCAGTTCCAACCGATCAAGCGTCTTCATGATCTCGCCGACACCCCAGTCCAACTGGATGATCGCATCACCTCGATAGCCGTGGATTGTCTTCCCCTGGAAACGCTCGTGCGGCATGCGCGGCGTGTGGATGTCGTGAGATGCGAAGAAGAGGAAGAACGGCTGATTCTTGTTCTCTTCGATCCATTTGACCGACTCCTCCACCCACTTCAAGCCCAAGTCCTCGTCGCGCCAACGCGCCGAGTGGCCGCCCGTGTAGTAGCCCAGCCGGCTGATTCCGTTGTGAATCGTCAGGCTGTGCTTCTTCGTGTAATCCATCCGGAGGGTGTGACGATGCGTTTTGCCGGTCGGATGATCGGGCTCATGGGGCGGCTTGGTGAAACTGCCCACCCAGAGCGGATCCTTGGGGTCCAGGTTGACTACACGATGATTCCGCACGTAGACATTCGGCACCCGGTCATTTGTGGTCGGCAAGATGAAGCTGTAGTCAAAGCCAATCTCACGCGGCCCCGGCTTGATGTCGCCGTTCCAGTCGGGTCCGTTTTTCGGGTCGTCACCCAGCCCCAGATGCCACTTCCCGATCACCGCTGTCCGGTAACCGGCCTTCTTGAGCAGGGAAGCGATAGTCTCCGTGCCGGGCATGATCCAGGCGGAGTCGTTGGAACCCGCTACACCCCGCTTTTTCTGGCGGAAAGCATAGGTGCCGGTCAGGAAAGAATAGCGCGTGGGTGTGCAGGTAGAGGCCGTACAGTAGCCGTCCGTGAAACGCAGCCCGCCGGCCGCAAGCCGGTCGATGTTCGGTGTTTCAAATGTCTTGGCGCCGTAGCACGAGACATCGCCGTAACCGAGATCGTCGGCCATGATGACAATGATATTGGGCCGGGCGGCATGCGTTCCCCCGGCGATCATGCTCACCATACACACCACTATCAGAAGTAGATTCCGCATCCCCATTCGAACTCCTCTCTCCCATACCCACACACGCTCTCTCACTTTCTCAGTCCCATCCTTCTTCTCACCCGTTTCCCGCGCTAGCGGACCAACAAGACCGTTCCCCACAAGGACAGCGTCTCGAGGTGAACGTCGTCGAAGTTGACCTCAAAGAGGGTGGGCGGCGCTTCGGCGATAAGCCGGATCTCCAGGGATTGTCCAAGCTGCGCGTGAGCATCGTCCGAATCGTAGGTCAACCCGCAGACTTCCCACTCCCCGGAATCCGGAGTGGGTCCGCTGTCGTAGGCCAGAAGCACGCCACCGGCCAGTAGCTCGATGCGATGATCGCCTTCGGATGCGCCGTTCTCAACCGCATTGACAAGAGGGTTGCCCACTTGGACGCTCAGCACGTATCTGGTAAAGGGCCTCAATGTCTCGGACAGGACCTGGCCAAGGCCCACCTCATCCTCTTCACCACCACCCCAGTCCTCACCAAAGCTGTAGGCCACGTTTGTGCCTTGAATAGCGCCGGCCGCGTACCCCTCTCCCCCCGTCTCGGGGTGTGCACACCCGGCATAGTGGTCCGGACTGGTAGGAAGCCATTCGGAGGGATCTCCCTGCAGTGCATAGTATCCATTGGTCCATCCGGGTGCGCTCTCAGTCCAGTCCCCCTCCTCGAGCGGCGGATCCTCGAACCCGGCATTCACGATGGCGATGTCATCCGCCCGGCCCCCGCCGACTGAAGCCAGGACAATCACCGCGGCAGAAATCCTCAGCATGGCCTGTTCCTTCATGAGTCTCGTCTCCCGTTCAACAGAATGACCGTGCTGCTCATTGTTCGTTTTCCTTCTCATTCCGCCCGGAAAGCCACGGTGGCGCCCGGCCGAGCGACCGGCGTGGTCAATTGACTGCGTCGTTTCAGTGGCGTTCTGCGTTTTCAGTAGAATTGGTTTTGGCGCAGTCCTCTGCCAGTGCGGCCTTGAATACCTCCAAATTGCCTCCGTGAAAATCGTAGCCGTGTTCCGGGGACTTCTCGATAATTCCCTGCTGTACGTCTATGGCTTCCTCGATCTTGCCATTCATGAACAGCGCCATCGCGTATCTATCCAGAACAAAATCATCTTGGCTCCCAGCCTCTGTCTGCGCAACAAGGGTCATGGCTTTCAGAGCGATTTCGTAGTCTCGGTTGACGTCTTCATCGAAGACCCCCTCCAAGATCCCTCGTGCCAACTCTTCAATGGGTCTCGAGGCGCCGAGATCAAGGATCTCTTCGGCAATCGGCCGGGACTCCTCGAAAGATGCTCCATCCTTTACAGCGTCAAAGTACTTGGCGAACAGCTCCCGGTTCTTCTGTAGGAGTTGCGCGTCCTTCTGGTGTACGGTCTGCTTCTCAGCGTTAGCCTTGGCGAGTGCTTCGGTGTCAAGTGTGCCGTCGACCGCCTGCGACAGGACACTGTCCATTGTCCCAGGATGCCCGAACCAAGCGACACGGCCCTTGTTGTCCACGATAAATGCCGTCGGGATGCTCCTTTGATTAAACGCCTTCAGATACGCGTCGGCAACCTTCTTTTCCGGGTCGATCGCGACGGTATAGCCCATCGCCTCTCCCTGCTCTGTTACGAAGGCCCTCACCTTTGCGAGATTCTCCTCTGAAGTGATGCCGATGACGGTAACGCCCCTATCCTTGAGCTTCTTCTGTAGCGCGGTCAGGTGGGGCATGCTCTTCTTACAGGGCCCGCACCAGGTCGCCCAGAACTCCACGACATAGACCTTGCCCTCTTCAAAGGTAACCGGTTCGCCCTTGATATAGGTCAGCCCGTCCAGCGGGGCGGCCTTGTCACCCAGCGTGGCCACCGTATCAGTAGTTTGAGTTGGTGCCGGTTCAGCTGCTGTCGGTTCCACGATAGCGGCTGCGTCAGTATCGGCCGGGGTTGGCAGCGGCGCCGGATCTCTCTTGCTGCATCCGGCTACCAGCGCGCCAGCTGTGCATAGAACAATGGTAACGGTGTATTTCACTTCACATCCTCCCGTGTATCATCGAAGCATATTCAATTGCGTAGTTTCACCGCGGTCTTGGCGGCCTCGCTCTTCCACCATCGCGGCACCCGGCCAGCCGAGCGTGCTTTCGCGCTGGTCCTGTCGGCGAGCTTGTACTCAAAGTCGTCCGGAACGTTCTTGGTTTCAGGATCGTACTTCGGGTTCGGGTCCGTCGGTACAGGGGCCGCCGTCTCTCTCCGCCACTCCTTCATCATCCCGTGCAGGCGTGCGACCTCCGCGGGGTGTTTCTCCGCAACGTTGTTCTGCTCGGAGATGTCTTCTTTCAGGTTGTAGAGTTCGAGCTTCCCGTCCTCGAAGTACTCCATTAGCTTCCAGTCGCCATGACGGATGACGCCAACCGGCGTGGTGCGGAAATAGGGTGAGATGGAGTCCGGGCTGCTGAGTCCCGTTTCGTAAGCGCTGTAGGTTGGAAAATGCCAGTAGAGCGCACGATTGGGCAGAGCTTCGCCCCTGAGCGCCGGCATCAGGCTTATGCCGTCAATCGGCTGAGCGCCTTCAGGAAGTGCCGTTCCGGTATACTCGAGAACCGTTGGGTAGATATCCACCTGGTGGACCGGCGCCTCATTCACGCTGCCCGCCCTGGTAATACCCGGACAACGCACAAAGAAGGGCTCGCGAATCCCGCCCTCGTAGTACATCGCTTTCCTGCCACGTAACGGCCTGGCCGTGGAGACCCTGCCGTGTGGACCATTGTCTGATGTGAAGATCACCATCGTGTTGTCGGCAAGTCCAGACTCATCCAGGTAGGCAAGCACATCACCCACGGCCTGATCCATACCCTCCACCATAGCCGCATAGGTCACGTGGAAGTGATTCTCCGCCGCCGGCTTCTTCTCGTACTTCTTAGCCAGATCATGGCGAGCGCCAAACGGGCCGTGAACCGAGTAAAACGACAGGTAGACGAAGAACGGTCCGCCATCCTTCTTCTCCTTCATCCATTTGCACGCCTCCCTGGCCAAGCGGTCCGGCAAATGCTCGCCTTCCGGTCCGTCAGGCAGATTCCTGTTCTCGTAGGGAGAGAAATAGGATCTCGGAAACCCACTCCCATGACCGCCGATGTTGATATCAAAGCCATGCTTGGTCGGGTCGGAATCGAGATGCCACTTTCCCACGTGGCAGGTCTGATAGCCGTTCGCCTTGAGGGCTTCGGCCATGGTGACCAACTCGGGTTTAAGCTTGCTCCGTCCTCTGGAAGATATCAGCTTGCGCCGTGTGATCGGCCCCAGGAACCTGGACTTAGCCACGGTGTAGACTTCGGTGCGCGGCGAGTAGGCGCCGGTCAGGAGGGCGGCCCGGGACGGAGCACAGTTGGCGGCCGCCGCATAGCCATCGGTGAACACCATGCCCTCTTTCGAAAACCGGTCCAGATTGGGTGTCTCGTAGTAGTCCGAGCCCTGGCAGGCCAGATCCGTATAGCCAAGATCGTCTGCATAAAGAATGAGGACATTCGGCCTGCCTGCCTTCGCGGGATCGTCCGCCGCCCGGAGCGTGGTAACGGAGAAGAGGGCTATCCCAACGACAAGTCTTACTACTGTCTTCATTTTGCGCCGCTCCCATGCTTCATGCGCGCGAGGCCTGTGTCTTTCGTGTCGGCAATCCATCCGTCAAGTAATCCACGCAGTCTCGCGATTGTGGCCCGATGCTCGGCAGCCCCGATCCCTCCTTCGCCTTGCAGGCTACGGCGGGCAAGCAGGTTGGTGACCTCATGCGGGTCCGACTGAAGATCGTAGAATTCCTCTTTCGGTTTCGTTGTCGCCAGGATGAGTTTCTGGGCAGCGGTGAGCTTGCCCTGGGCATCCAGCTTCTTGATGACCGACAGCATCGGGCGATGTTTTTGGACATATCCGCACTCCCGATACCCAAGCTCCGGTTTGTAGTTGCGGATGTACTTGAAGCGCTTCGTTCTGACACAACGAATCACATCCCGGACATTGTCAATCTTGTCCCGCGCCGCGAAGATATGGTCGCGCGTCTGTGCGCGCGGCCCCAGGATGGGGTGACCGTCGAGATACGTGGGCAGCTCGACGCCCGCGATGTCCAGGATCGTCGCCGAAACATCGATCATGCTGACCATGTCGTCGCTGACCGTGTTCGGCTCGATTCGACCCGGCCAGCGGATGATGAGCGGGACGCGCAACCCGGCATCGTAGAGCCAGCACTTGCCACGCAGGTGACAGCGGCCGTTGTCGCCGATGAAGATCACCACGGTATTATCGGCGATTCCTTCCTCCTCGAGGCGGTCAAGAATCTCGCCGACCAGAGAATCCGCCTTCTGCATGGCATCCAGATACGTTGCCCAGTCCATTCGCACTGCCGGGTGGTCGGGAAAATAGGGCGGCAGCTCCACCTCATCGGGATTCACCGGATTGTCCGACTTTTCACGAGCAATCGCCCAGCTCATGTTGTCATGCGTGATCTTCTTATGGTTATTGTCCTTGCGGTGAGTGATGAGCAGCGTCGTCTGAGCGAAGAAGGGCTGTCCCGCTTTTCGTCTCTTCCAGTCCGGTCCGTCAAAGAGGTACTTGACCTTGAAGTTGAGATCTGTTTTCCCGTGATAGCCACAACTATTCGCCGTGTAGTAGCCGGCCTCCTGAAGGAGGTGCGTAATGGGCTTCATGCCTTCCGGCAGCACGATCCCGCGGCGGCGCTGATCCTGCGTGTCCGTCCGGGTCTGGTAAACGCCGGTCATCATCGCATTCCGCGACGGCGTGCAGGATGGCGCTGTGCAGAATGCGTGTGTATAGCGCGCACCCTCTGCTGCCAGCGCGTCCAGCACCGGTGTCTTGACGGCCGGATGACCGTAGCAGGCCAGCTCGGTACTGATATCCTTCGCCATGATCAGCACGATGTTGGGCTCCTTGTCCGCCCACGCCGCGGCGCATACGCACAGGGACAGCAAGATGCATAGTCTGAGTTCTCTCGCTTCATATCCTCACTGCTCCACGCTGATACGATAGAATGCGGCGGGAATGCTATCCTGCCCAACCGTGTGAACGTTTTCGGGTGGCGTGGCGGGCAAGGGACCCGCCTTGGCATCGCCCAGCGGCTGTGCAAGATTCGTCCCCCGCCAGATACGATAGAAACGACCTGACGCACTGTGCCACCTCAAAACACAGTCCGATCCGCCGGCTTCCAGAGAGTCTATGGAGAAAACGGACATCGCGTTGGTGGGGTCTGTCCCCGCGTACCACTCCTCACGGTTGCTGGCCCCGTCCCCGTCGCGATCTTCGTCACTGCCGCCGTTTACGGCGTTTGTACTCCCGAAATGCGTGATCTCCCACGTGTCGGGCATACCGTCACCATCCCGGTCGCTGTTGTCAACTGCTGCCACCCCCGGGGTCGGGCCATTCGTGCTTGCCGCCCAGCTCACGCCGTCATTGGCGTACGCCAACAGTTCGACGCGCAAGAGCGAACTGCCGCCCCCATCGGGTTCGGTCGGCCACGGCGCTTTGCTATCGTAGTCGACCCACTCGACCGGGATCCACGGGATATCGCCCGTGACGGGATCCGGGTCCCCGGGGCGTTTGAGGGAGAGCCTTTCACCCGCATTGTTCAGCATGCCCTCATAGGGACTCAGAACACGCGTTCCCGAGGGGACCGTGTACATGTTCGTGAAAGCCGCGGCATTTGTCGGCGCCACGAGCAGCGTTTCGCCCGCGGCCATCACCACTCCCGTTGGCATGGAAAAGCGAACCGCACCCCGCAACCGCCACGTATTCGATGGGTACGAAACGTCGTAGAGCGGCACACTGGTGTCCGCCGTGTTGTGCAACTCAATGAATTCAAACGCGTTGCTGTCTGACGGATGATAATGGATCTCGCTGATTACCACCGGCCCGACCCGCGGGGCGGTATTCCCGCTTCCGGAACTCTGCGCACGCATGGGCGCGAAATCGACGGTGCCGTCGCGGCAAAGGTGGCGCCCGTACGTCTCGTCGCGCGGGGCCGCCTCGAACTCGCGGTAGTCGCGGTAGCCGGTCATAACCCCGGACTCACCCGAGGTCAGGCAGACGGCATCCCCCAACTCACTGAAAGCAAAGCCGTTGGTCGCGACGGCATTGGTGCCGAAATGGGCATGTTCGGTCAGCACCGCGTAGCTGCCGGGCAGAATCGCCGCCACGTTGCTCACCGCGATCTTCGTTGGTTCGTCCTCGTCGTCGCTGAGAAACCAACCATTGATGTCGAGCGTGTTCGTGCCGGCGTTGTACAACTCGATCCAGTCACCGGGATTGTCATGGTCCTGGTGCGAGAGCACCTCGTTGATCACCAGGGAATCCGCACTGATGAACGCCTCGGGCGCCCTCCCGGGCGTTCCGCCCGTTCGGGCGCTGGCACGCCAGGACGAAGCGTTGCTCCAGGCGCCGGCATCGGCCTGGGCGTCGAGAAGCGTAAGCGAGAAATCATCGCCATCTGTCAGAACATACCAGTCATCGTCGTAGCGGAAGGACTGGATGGTACGCTCGGCGCCGTCGCGCAGCGCCAGTGTTTCGCCCGCATCGTCGAGCGCACCCGGCAGGAAGAAGCGTCCCCTGTACTCGCCGGCGATGTTCGTCGTGTGCCAATTCGTGTGACGGCTCTTGAACCCATCGATATCCTGGACAAGAACAACGTACTCGCCGGGATCCAGGGTGGCGACATCGCCTTCCGTGAAGTCAAAGCGAATGCCGTTGGTGAACGCGATTCCGGCCAGGCCGACGGTCTGTGTTCCCGTGTTGAGAAGCTCGATGAACTCGTGACTGTTCGCCGTAAGGTTCGACTGCGCCGGACTGGGCGCGGCGGGATGGTACATGATTTCGGTCACGCGCAGAGTGGTAGGTGTGTCGATGGTAAAGACGGCCTCGGTCAGCGCGCTCCAGACACCTCCGGCGCCAAAGGCGCGGGCCTTGACCACGGTGTTGCGGGTGAGCGGAAGGGGGGTGCTGTAGAGGGCGCCCGCGATGCCGCCACCTATCGCGCGCGGGTCGCTGCCGTCGAGCGTGTAGTAGACGCTATCCGTGGACGAAATGCTCAGCGCGAAACCGCTCGTGAAGAGTCCCCCGTGCTGCGCGAACACAGGCGCCGCCACGCCCGGGTACAACCCCGCTCCCTTCAGTTGGTTTAACACAATCTCTGTTCGGGACTCATGAGCAGCCCTGATGTAGTGGTTGAGAATACTGTCAACGACGGGCAGCCAGTCATCGTCGCGCGTGTACGGATTGTGGATAGTTACGGCGTCACCCCAGCGAGCCGACTCCGCAATGACCGCGAGATCGATTTCGGCTTTGCGCTTGCTGAAGAGCGCTCCAGCGACGTCCGGCGTGAGCACGCCATCATTGAGGAAATGCCGATGAATGCGATCGGCAAGGCGCATCTTGTACTCGGTATTACCCGTTAGTTTTACATGCAGCCACCAAGGATTGAAGTTCTCTCGTTCGTCGAGTGACGGACCAAGCTGAACCGAGACACGATTGATGGTAAGGGCATCCGCTTGGCTCACCTCCAGCGAAAACTCCGAATCGTGGGCGATATACTGGAAACCGACCGGGTCGTTGCGATTGAACACCGCGATACAGTTGCGAGGCTGATCGACTGAGCCGGGAGGCCCGAGTGGTGAATCGCGGTTACCGGTGTAGAAGACGGTCAGCATGTAATCTATCACGTTGTCGACGTCAAGATAGCAGGGGTAGTCGGGGTTGCGTGTACCGTCCGCGTTCATGCCCTGCAGCCGGAAGTAGACGGCATTATCGGTGACCCCGTCGTCGATCCCATCCCTGAACCGACCGCAATAAGCGTTCGTAGTGCCATCTGCCGCATACATCCGCCCCGAGCCGGCGTCCGCCTTGACCGTGTCGTAGTCATCGGAATCGCCGCCGAAGTAGGATTCGCCGAAGCGTGCATCGGGGCGTTCCTCGGACTGGTACAGCCCCCAGTACACCCCGTTGAGATAGAGGTGGTAGTAGCGACTGCGCGCATACGGCTGCCCCATTTCGCGGTGTACATCGCGCGTGAAGACGTCGTATAGCCAGGTAGCATACTGGGTATTCATGAACGCCCATGAGAAGTTCTGCCCTGTCCGCAGATCGAGACGCTTGTACGAATCCGCGCCCTCGTCACCAAACAGATCATACCGTAACCGAGGGGTGCCATACTCGGTCCTGAAGAACAGGCGGAACGAGTGCTTCGGATTGCCGGTCATTCGGCTCACACCACCCCGAATGCGCATTCCCCCGTCAATCTGAAACCCATCGCTTCCGTCAGGATGAAGCAGCTCCACGGACACGTCCCGCTCCCAACCCCTTCCGTCCTGCCAGGGATTCATGTAAATGCCGGTCATTTCATCGAAGAAGTTACCCAGCTCGGAGACTAGCGATATGCTGGGTATGGCACGCAGAGCATCCACCATCAATCCGGAGTAACGCGAATCGTTCACGACATCCGGGTCCATGCCGTAGTCCATTGTCTGTCTTCCCAAGGGCTCACCCGCAGTCGGCCACTCCTCTGTGGGCCGAGTATCCGACTGCATGGCAACATCACTCGGAAAAAGGTAGGTCTGGGTGTCGATATCGCTCGGCGCGAATCCGGTCTTATAGGCCGCGGCACGCAGGATCGTCGTCCTGGCGATATGCACTGCCCCGATGTAGGCAGTCCCCGATGCGGGCGTAGGCTCAGACCCGTTGAGTGAGTAGTAGATCTCCGCACCTGCCGTCTTGCAGCTAATCGCCACATCGAATGCGTTCGAGTAAACTCCGCGCTTCACCGAGAACGTAGTGTCGGCAACATACCCATCTACTCCACTCGAATTGACCTCGCCCGGGCTGGGGGTAGTCAGAAAAGCCATACTGGCCGGCTCCGTGTCATCGACCTTCACGCCACGCAATTCGGGAAGAATGAGTAAGTCTGAGCTATTCACAGAAGCGTTCAACCCCTGGATGGCGAGGACATTCGTGCCGGCTACCAGTGCGGCCATAGCTGCCGGGGGAACCGTGAAGCTATCGAACCTGGACAGATTGGCTTCGTGGTTTGCGGTGGCGGAGCTGTTCCACTGCAGGAGCGCCGGGGCATTGGCTGAAGCCAATGGCACACCGTTGAGCCAGGCAGCAAAGCCATCGTCATACTGGATGCGAAAAGCCAGACTGGAGAACTCGGAGACACTCGAGACAACAAAGGGTATGCGAATGTAGGCAGACGGGGTGACGCCCCGCATCCCCCCAACATCCAGACCGATGACACCCCCGTAGCCGCTTTCATGCTCGTAGCCTGCCCCGGTCACGCCGCTCAACCAAAACGCATCATCGTAGGTGCGTTCATACCAACCTGCAACCGAGTCTATCGGAACCAGTCCCCTCGCATCACTTCCCCGGAGCACAAAGGGCGTGACATTGAGCAGGGAAGATCGGCCATAAGAGATGTCCCTGTCCTGCTTCGGGTAGTCGCTGATCACATCGACAACCGTCACGCCGTCGGAAGCGGTGAGAACAACACTCTCGTGCTGCTCCCCATCGTTGCTGGAAAGCCTGTAGGTTGTGTGCAGGTAACCGAGAGAATCGACATACTCGTCTGTATCCTGACCCGAAGCGAACACAAGAAGATAGGCGCCCGCGGCAATGTTCGTGGAAGGAAACCGCCACTTCCGCGGATCGGTCTCATCGTCGCTCAAGTACCATCCGGTCAGATCAACCGTGTTACTGCCCGAGTTATGCAGCTCAATCCAATCCGATGACGCACCGTCGCCATCATCGATCGTGGAACTGTTGCGCGCCATGAACTCCGTGATCAGCACGTCCGCCGACAAATACGGGACGGCGATGCAGAGAAACATCGCGTACAGGAGAGCGGATAGCGGCTGCGACCTCAGGGCCGGGAGAGATAGAGGGAGCGTTCTCAAACTTGGCATTCCTTGCATCTCCGGTACTTATGGCATTGACACTTCAAGTCGATAGTAGCGCTTGGGCACGGCGTTGGTGTCGATCATCATGTCATTCGTGCCGGATCCCGGCCGCGGGCCCTGCCCCAATATGTTGTCCCAGTTGGTCTGCATCAGGTCATCAATGAACTGCAGGACATACACCCGTCCCGTACTGGAATCGAAACGGACCGCCATGGAATTGGTCACCAGCAAACCCGTCAGACGGAGGTAGGAATTGGAGTCGGTTGGGTCCGTATCCGCAATGTACTCCTGAAGGTCCGAGTGTGGGTCACTGTCATGGGCCGTCGTGTCGTTGGCGTTGGTTGTGCTGCCCCAATACAGCAGCTCCCACGTATCGTCTATGCTGTCCCCGTCATCGGGCGGAAAGCCACCCGCATCTACTGTAAACCCGAAGTTGAGGTTCCCGACCCAGCAGCAGTTGGCGCCGGATTCCTCGGTGATGGTGCAGACGGTCTGCGGCGCGGTGAACACGTAATTATCGACGTCGGCGCCCAGACTATCACCGCCCACGCTCCAGGTACCCGAACTGAACCAGTCGAAATCAAGTCCCGTAAACCCGGCAAATGTCAGGCCGGTGGTCTCCGTTGCGGCAGCCCCATTCAGGCCGTAAACCGCATTGCTCACTGAAAAGACCAAAGTCTCGTAGCTGTCGATGCGTTTCGGCTTACCTCCGCCATCACCCGTACTCGCCACACCAAAGTAGGCGGAGGCGTCTTTGCGTGTTGGGCGACATTCAGTCTTCGTAGTGGCGGCTTCGATCCATACCTCAAAGCTCAAGGTATCGGTATCGTTCCCGTCATCATCGAGATTGGCGTCAGTCACCGTGAACGTCCACTTGTATGGATTGGGAGTGCCGCCGATCGCCATGCTCAGCCACTCACCCGTGGGCGTGTTGGTGATCGCCAGCGATCCATTCGTGCATGTAGCCGAAGCGGCGAAGCTGCCTCCGTCGGCAGCGCCAAAGTCCGTAATCAGAACCTGCATGCCGCCTCCCGACGGTGCCGTGACCGTGCCGGTCAGCGAAACGTCCAGTGGGTCGGTGTCAGGATCGTTGGATCCGATCTGCAGTGTGGCGGTGTGCGTCCCGGTATCTGTGCCCGGCGCATACTCCACCGTCAGGTTGGTCTCCCCTCCGGCAGCTACCGTACCGGTGCCACCGGCAACGACCGAGAATTTGCCCGTATCCGTTCCACTGAAGCTAAGATTCGTGATGGACAAAGGTAGTGTACCCACATTGCTCACCGTTACGACCAGGTTGCTGATTGTGTTTGTCGGCATCGTGCCGAAATCCAACGACGACGGAGACACCCGGATATCGGGCTCGGATAGGGCCGTCGTATCGACCTGGAACGCGATGTTGCCGATACGCCACTGCCCAGATGCCACCTCAGCGGTCAATGTGCCCACGGGCGAAGCAAAAGTCAGATCGACATTATCGCCGCTCATCGTTTCGCCGCCTATGTTGATCGTCCCTCCGGAGAATCGGTCTATGAACACATAGGTAAACCCGAGGAACGAACCCATGTTGGCGCCCACAGGTTCCCCGTCCAACCCATAGGTCACGCTGCTGACAGAGAAGGTCAGTATTTCACCGGTATCCAGCCGATCATTGGCGCCTCCTGAATGGGTAAAGTAGTCGAATCCACTCCGCGTGGGCTTGAAGCCGCTGTTCGCCTCGATCGACACAAGCCACTGCATGGTGTCGTTCGCGCCGCCGACCCCGTTAAGGTCGGCACCGGTAATGGTGAAGGTCCAGATAAAGGGATTCGGACTGCTTCCGCCAGCCGTCGAAAGCCACTCGCCCGTCGGTGTATTGGCAACCGTCACCGTTCCGTTGTCGGAATCCGCGTTAGCCCCTGGATTGAATTCATTCGCTTGGAAATCACTGATCGTGACCGTCGTATCCGGGAGGGACTTCGTGGCCGCGATCAGGGCAAGGTTCGTCGGGTTAGTATCCGGGTCATTGGACCAGATATGCAGCACGGCACTGTGCGTTCCCGGACTCGCTGCGGCCGAATATCGCACGGTGATGTTGGTCGAGCCCCCCGCCCCGACCACACCCACGCCACCCATGACGGAAAACCTACCCGCATCCGTTCCGGTGAAGGTGCAGTTGGTCACATTCAACACGGCCAGTCCCATATTGGATATCTCTGCCGCCAAGTCCCTGGTCCTGTTGACCGTGTTGCTGCCGAAATCCAGCGGCGAGGCCGTAATGATGGCGATGTCCGGCTCGACGGTATCCAGCGCCCGGCCTTGGAGTGAGACCTCCGCAGGGTTAGTGTCCGGATCCGGGGACCAGATCCGCAGTGTGGCAGTGTGCGTGCCCACCGCCGCGCCCGGCGCATATTGCACCGTCAGGTTGGTCTCCCCTCCGACGGCGACCGTACCGGTGCCGCTATCGACAATGGAGAACTTGCCGAAATCCGCTCCGGCGAAGGTCAGATTGGTGATGGGTAGCGGCTGGCCGCCCATATTGAGCACGTCTACGCTCAGATTGCTGGTCGTTCCGGTCAGGAGCGTTTTGTAGTCAAGCGCGGAGGGTGTCACATCGATGTCGAACGGAGGCAGGCTCGCCATGTCCACTCTAAACCCGAAGTTCAGGTTGCCAACCCAGCAGACACCGCCGGCGGTGTTGGTCACGAGCAATTCGCTCTGATCCTCGCTCAGGACAAGATCGGCAACATCCTCGACGACACTGTCCCCACCGACACTCCAGACACCAGAGGCCCAATCGACGTCTCCGCCGCTGAAACCGTCGAAGATCAGACCGCCGGTCCGATTGGTGGGCCCGCCGTTCAGGCTGTAGGCCGCGTTGGTCACCGAGAATAGCAGGGTCTCGGTCTCGGCGAGCCGCGTCGGGTTTCCCCCGCCTTCGCCTTCGCTCCCCACCCCGAATCTCCAGGTCGAACCATCACGGGTTGGTCGGCAATCCGCTCCCGAAGCCGTCGCCGTGACCCAGACTTCCCAGGTCAGCGTGTCGTCGTTATCGCCATCGAGGTCGGCTCCGGTAACCGTGAAGGTCCACCTATACGGGTTGGGTGATGATCCGGCTGTCTGCTCCAGCCAACTGCCGGTGGGCATGCTGCTGATGGTCAACGTCCCATTCGCACAGGTCGCCGAAGGCGCATTGCCACCGCCATCGCCCGCGCCAAAATCGGTGACAAGGACCTTAGCACCGGGCGGTTCCGTGCCCGTCACAATGTTGGTCCAGTCAGAATAGCCCGAAAAACTCCCACCCAGGTTGGCGTTCGTCGCACCAACACGATAGAAGAATCGCGTGGACTCCATGCCCGTTTGGTGCACCCATTGCGTCGCCACAAGCTCGTGATGACCGGTCACCGCCGATCCCTCCTGATAGTACTCCACCACGAATCCCGTGCCGTGGTCGTCTTGGTCACTCCATCCGAGAATGACTCTCGAGTCGTTTGTCGAGATGCCGGTGATCGTCGGGGTCTGGGCCGCCGATAGATCCGTTACCAAGCTCATCTTCGCTGATGGCATCGGATTCCATACCTCATTACTGGCCATGAATCGCAGCCAATACTCGGTGTCCGCATCAAGCCCCGTAAGCCAGGCCGTAACCACACCGCCCGTGGTCACCGGAAGCGTCGCGTTGGTGTAGGCCCATCCGCCAACCGGTTTCTCTATGACATCCCACTCCAGCGTCACGGTGGTATTCGTCGGAGGATCCACGTACAGAGATCCCACAGCCAACGCATTGGACGTGGTGATCGTCTCGTTGGATACCGCCGCGCTATCCCAGCGCAAGTAGAGATCGTCCACCCCCATGTCTTTTGTATCGGCAATCCACGCGTCCATCAGTGCCCGCATCTCATCGACCCTGGTCTGGTGTTCCACCGCATCGATGAGGTTGGTGACCTCATGCGGGTCAGTCAACGTGTCGTAGAACTCCTCGTCCGGCTTGGGACTCGTGAAGAAAAGAGCTTGGTCCGCATTGAGTTGCCCAAGGTCGAACATCTCCAGCATAGTCGGCCGCATCGGTCGGTGCGACCTGATGTAGCCGCAGTCCCAGTACCCCAGCTCCGGCTTGTAGTTACGGATGTATTTGTAGCGGGTATCTCTAACGCTCCTGATTATGTCAGTGACTGAGTCGACCCTATCGCGTGCACCGTAGATATGGGTGCGTGGAACCGCATTGGAACCAATGAATGGGTGCCCGTCGTACCAATCCGGCACCTCCACCCCCGCGATATCCAGAATGGTCGCCGTCACATCAATCTGACTGAGCAGGTTCGTGTCGGTCGTGCCGGGTGCCAAATGCCCCGGCCAGCGGATGACAAGCGGCACGCGCATTCCATAATCGTAGAGCCAGGTTTTGCCACGCAGGTGACAGATCCCATTGTCACCCATGAAGATCACGACCGTGTTGCTGGCGATACCCTCGCTCTCGAGACGATCAAGGATCTCGCCAACCTGGGCATCCATGTACTCCATGGCATCCAGGTAAAGCGCCCAGTCGTCGCGGACGACCGGATGGTCTGGATAAATAGGCGGGAACACGACCTCATTAGTGCTGACAGGGTCCGCCGATGCATCGCGGTACGGCTGCCAGCCGGCACCGTCATGCCGGTGCGTGGCAGTCAGCGTGATCTGGGCAAAAACGGCTGGCTATTAGCGGCGGACCAATTGCCCCCGTCAAAGAGAGGGCTCGTCGTAACGAAATTATGGTCTGTTTTGTCGCTGTAGTCGACACCGCAGCCGTTGGCCGTGTGGTAGCCATTCTCCTGAAGCAGATGCGTGAAAGGCTTCATGCCTTCCGGAAGAACGATGTTCCTGCGCCGCTGGTCCTGCGTGTCCGTCCTCGTCTGGTAGACGCCAACTAACATCGCGTTGCGGCAAGGCGTGCAGGTCGATGAAGTCCCAAAGACTTCCGTGTACTTGACGCCCGCGGCAGCCAACCCGTCTATGTTGGGCGTCTGAACAGCCGGATGACCATAGCACGATTGCTGTTTGCCGATGTCCTCGGCCATGATCCATACGATATTGGGCACATCTCCCGCAGCTTTCGCGCCGCCGAACACGCACGTGGCCAGCGTTATGCCGAATGCGGCGGCATAGAGACAGCACCGCACGGCCTTGCCAAAGAATCCAAATCTGTTTCCCATTCCTGTGCCAATCACCCTTCCTGCTTTCTCTCGTCACCCGCCGCTTCTTCGTCTTCGCCAACAGTCATGCCCATGCTTCACATACACCCGCTCTCCCTTATGCATACCTCAAAAGGACCACGTGCACAACCGTGCCGGTGGCAACGTATCGGCCAGAAACATGCACGTCGCGCAACTTCCCGCTTGCGTTGCAAATGGTGAGCGGCCACAGGACTCAATGTTACGGAAGCGGCGGCAATGAGACCTCAATCCGATAGTGTCGCTGAAGCGGGTCATTGGTATCAATCATCACATCATTCGCACCAGATCCCGATCTCGGCCCCTGCCCGGGCACATTGCTCCAGGTCGTCTGCATCAGGTCATCGATGAACTGCATCACGTAAACGCGCCCCGTGCTGGAGTCGAAGTAGACCGCCACGGAGTTGGTCGCGAGTAGACCCGTCAGACGGAAGTAGGAATTGGAGTCGGTCGGGTCCGTATCGGTGATGTACTCCTGCAGATCGGTGTGCGGATCCGTGTCGGACTTAGAGGTGTCGGTGGCGGTGCTGGTATCGCTGAAGTACTTCAGCTCCCAGGCATCGTCTATGCCGTCCCCGTCGCCGGGCGGAGAGCCACCCGCATTCACCGTGAACTCGAAGTTGAGGTTGCCAATCCAGCAGCAGTTGGCGCCGGATTCCTCGGTGATGGTGCAGACGGTCTGCGGCGCAGTGAACACGTAATTATCGACATCGGCGCCCAGGCTATCACCGCCCACGCTCCAGGTGCCTGCGTCGAACTGGTCGAAATCAAGACCCGTAAACCCGGCAAACGTTAGCCCGAGGGTCTCCGTTGCGGCGGCTCCATTCAGGCCGTAGGCCGCGTTTGTCACAGAGAACGTCAGCGACTCGCCATTATCATCAATCCGCCCTCGGGTGGAGTAGTTGTTGTCGCCGGAGCTGGCCACACCAAACCACATACTGTCGTCCTCATGCTTGTGAGAAGGCTTCAATACAGTCCCGTTACCCCCCGCCGCCGTAATCCAGACTTCCCATGACAGGGTGTCCGTATCGTTCCCATCGCCATCCAGATCGGCATTGGAGATGGTGAACGTCCACTTGTAGGTATCGTCCTTGTCCGTGGCATCGTTGGGTCCAAACCACTCCCCGGTGGGGGTATTGGCAATGCTTAGGCTCCCGCTATCACTCGTGGCCGAAGGCGCGCCCGACCCACCGTTGGCCGCACCGAAATCGGTGATATGCACCGTAACGATAGAGGAGGACAGGGAGGTTCCCGTCAGCACCACATTGGTCGGGTTGCTGTCCGGATCATCCGACCAGATATGCAGTGTGGCGCTATGTATTCCCACATCCGGCCCGGGCGTGTAGCGCACGGTGAGATTGGTCGATGCCCCGACGGCTACCGTCCCCGGACCGCTCACAACGGAGAACCTGTCCGCGTTCGTTCCGCTGAAGGTGAAATTCGTAGTAGACAAGGGTTGTGACCCCACATTGTCCGCCGTCACGACCAGGTTGCTGGTTGTGTTCGTCAGTATCGTCCCGAAGTCAAGCGCCGTGGGAGCGGCGATAATATCGGGTTCATTGGAGTATATGACCTCGACGGTTACCTCCTCCGAGGCATCTGAGGCATCATTACACCCGATGGTCAGATCGACCGCATAGCCGCGGTTTCCACCACCGGGCAGCGTCGTGTCGAGTTGCAGATTGATGTGGCCGTTAGCGGCCGATTCCAGGTTGTTCGAGTAGCTCGCAACGCTGAAGTAGTTGCTGTCCGCACCACCTATCTCGATGGGCGGCGCCCAGAACAGCCGCAGTGTGCCCGCGCCGTTGTTGGCGAAAGCTACCGGCAAAGCCTTGGGAGAGCCGGCGTGCACAAATTGCTGCGTGCGCGCCGCCGCGAAATCGGGTCCCGGAGCCGTTGGCCACCAGCCAGGCACCCCGCCTTTCACCGATCGGTAAGTGGAGTCAGTTGGATCCGGCACACTATACACATGCCCTGCCGGCAGGTGCTCGGTTGTCGGGTCCCAGAACGGATTCAGTTCGGTCGGCACAGGGGCTTCGGTTGCCGTGCGCCATGCCTGCATCTTCGCGACAAGTTCCTCAAGCACAACGGGATGGGTTGAAGCAAGGTTGTTCGTCTCGCCAATGTCGCTGCTCAGGTCATACAGCTCGAAATGCTCCGTGTCGAAAAACTCGAGCAGTTTCAAGTTGCCCTCACGCATCACCGTACAAGGCATGCCCTTGAAAAAGATTGAAATGGAGTCCGGATCATCCTTCCCCGGAGAATTCTCAATGTAGGTCGGGAAATGCCAGAATATCGGACGCGTCGGCGCGGCCTGAGCGCGCAGCAACGGCATCAGGCTGATGCCATCCAGAGGCTGCACGCCGGCGCCGGTCGGCGGTTCCGTTGACGTATAGTCAAGGAAGGTCGGATAGAGGTCGATCTGGCTCACCGGCGTACTGTTCGTCGTGCCGCCCGTTGTTACACCGGGACAGCGTACCATGAAGGGCTCACGAATCCCTCCCTCGTAGAGCATGCTCTTCCCGCCGCGCAAGGGATCTGCGTTGGAGTGCAACTTATGTGTGCCGTTGTCGGATGTGAACACCACCATGGTGTTCGATGACAGACCGGCGGCATCCAGGTAGCCAAGGATGTCACCGACCGCGATATCCATCGCTTCGACCATGCCGGCGTAGTTAACATCGAAATGCTCGGCATTATAGGGCTTGGCCTCGTACTTCTGACCGATGTCGTAGCGGCTTTTCCACGGACCATGAGGCGAGTAGAAACAGAAATTGAGGAAGAACGGACCCGTATCCTTGTGCGTCTCCATCCAATCGCATGCCTCTTCCGCCAGGCGCGCGGGAAGATGCTCGCCGGTGAGTCCGTCGGGAAGATTCACGTTCTGATACGGGGAGAAATAGGAATTCGGGAATCCCTTTGAGTGCCCACCGATATTGATGTCGAATCCATGCGGAGTGGGATCGCCACCCAGATGCCACTTCCCGAGATGACAAGTCTGATACCCGTTCGCTTGCAAGGCTTCCGCAAGCGTAACGTGACTGGCTGTCAACTTAGAACCGCTGCCAATGGGCTTGAGTCTGCGACGGGCCAGGGGGCCCAGATCGGCCGAGTTCACCGTGTATATCCCTGTGCGAGGCGGATAGGCTCCGGTCAACAGTGCCGCACGTGAAGGCGCGCAGTTACCGGCGGGCGCATACGCATCCGTGAATACCATGGCATCTGTCGCAAAGTGGTCGATGTTCGGTGTCTCGTAATACTCGGACCCCGCGCAGGACAGGTCCGTGTAGCCCAGATCATCAGCATAGATCAGCACAATGTTCGGGCGCGGCGTAGACGCGACACCCGTACCGCGAAGCAGGATATTCGTCGAAGGCGTGTCCGGATCATTGGACAAAACATGCAGCGTAGCATTGCTGAATGTGCCCAGTCCCGTTCCCGGCGAGAACCGTATCAGCAGGTTGCTCATGCCTCCGACCGGAATCGTGCCGGTTCCGCTCACGAAGGAGAACTTGCCCGTATCCGTACCGCTGAACGTCACATTGGTGATGTCCAAATCGATCACGCCCGTATTGTCGACCTTCACCGCCAGCGTCTTGGTCGTGCTGGTTCCGACCTGTCCGAAGTCCAGCGGCGAAGGGGTCCGGATGTTGATATCGGGAGCAGGAACAAACGCTTCGCCCTGAAGCACGATGTTGGTCGGGTTCGAGTCCGAATCGTTGGACCAGATATGCAGCGTGGCCGAATGGTTCCCCGCGCTACTGCCTGGCGAGTAACGCACGGTGATGCTGGTCACTCCCTCTGCGCCAACGGCGCCGGTCCCACTGACCACGGAGAACTTGCCCGTATCCGCACCGCTGAACGTGAAGTTAGTGACGTTCAGAACACCCGCACCGCTATTGATCACCGTCACGGCGCGATCGTCGGTCGTAGTGACCGCAATCACGCCAAAATCCAGTGGCGAGGTCGTAGAAATCGCAATATCGGGCTCAATGTCCGTAACCGTCCTCCCCCGCAGGGCCACATCCATCGGACTCGCCTCAACATCATCGGACCAGACATGCACGGTTCCCGTGTGGGTCGCGTCGCTACTGCCCGCGCTGTAGCGTACTGTGATACTCGTCGACGACCCGACCGCAACACTGATCGGCATGCTTTCCAGAACGCTGAAGGCATTCGATCCGCTGAAGGCGACGTTGGTTACGTTCAATACCCCCAACCCCGAATTGGTGATCGTCAGGATCAGGTCGCTGGTGGTGTTCGTCAGGATCGGCCCGAAATCCAGATCGTCGGGTGTCACGCCGATGACGGGAGACGCCGCAAGAACCACACTGAAATCGAAATTGATCTCGCCGGGCCGGGCAAATCCTTTGGCTCCGGGTACCACGCTCATCGAGTTCACGGGCGTGCCGAAGACGGCCTCGGTGTGTGTGCCAACATCAAAGGTCTCGCCTCCGATGGTCGCACTGTCGTTGCCCACTTCGAAGTCGCCACCCGCAAAGCCATCGAAGGTCAAGCCGGAAACACGATTGGTGGCTCCCCCGTCCAGGCTGTAAGCCGCATTGGCTACCGTGAAGGTCAGGGTCTCGTCGTTATCGATGCGACGCC
This sequence comes from uncultured Victivallales bacterium, assembly GCA_964555035.1. Taxonomy (GTDB): domain Bacteria; phylum Verrucomicrobiota; class Kiritimatiellia; order UBA8416; family CAYOBW01; genus CAZKRK01. The sequence goes on from CAZKRK010000002.1 coordinate 38,511, forward strand.
GTTTGCTCGCATTATCGCCCTGACTTGCGACACCAAACTGCTCGGTATTGTTGTTCTTGGACGGCATCAGCAGCGGTCCCGGACCGGTCGCCGCCATCCAAACCTCCCAGGTCAAGACATCACCGCCGTCGCCGTTCAGTTGAAGGTCGGTGACACTGAAAGTCCATTTGAAGACGTCGTCTTTGTCGACGAGATCGTCCATCAGCCAGGAGCCCGTCGGCATATTTGCAATGCTCAGCGTGCCGTTGGCGCAAACGGCCGTGGGCCTACCGGCACCATCGTCGGCGGCGCCGAAATCAACGACGGAAACCGTTGTCGTAGTGGACTCCGCAAGAGCAACCACTCCGCCAATCCGCAATAGGAGCAAACCTGCAAGCAACCCGCCGCGGGAAATGCTTGACCTCAAGAATGCACTATTCACCCTTCCGTCCTCCACATCTTCTGATTCTCTTACTCCGGCAACGAGACCTCAACGCGATAGAATCGCTGAAGTGAATCGTTGCTGTCGATCATCATGTCGTTTGTGCCGGTCCCCAGCCGCGGCCCCTGTCCCGGCACGTTGTCCCAGTTGGTCTGCATCAGGTCATCGATAGACTGCATCACATACACGCGCTCCGTGCTGGAATCGAAGGTGACGGCCATGGAGTTGGTCCTTCGTAGATCGGTCAGCCGGAAATATGAGTTGGAGTCGGTCGGATCCGTGTCGGTAATGTACTCCTGCAGATCGGTGTGCGGGTCCGCGTCGGAGAAGGTGGTTTCGTTTGCGTTGGTCAAACCACTCCAGTACCTCAATTCCCACGCATCGAGAATTCCGTCTCCATCGGTGTCGCCAGCATCGACCGTTCCGGCCTGCCGGACCTCGAGTTCAATGGCTCCCTCACCATCAATCTTCATTCCCAAGCCATTGTTGGCGGTCAAAGTTGCCTGCTTCAGGAAGAACCCATGATTCACAGCGCCGCTAATCCAGTTGCTGACAATGACCGTCACATCCACGCTGAAATTGGTGCCGGTGGTCGGTGCCCCCGAAGTCCTGATGGGTCCGGCATTGATCGTAGCGGTCGTCGCCGGCCCGAACGGATCGGCCGCCGTTGCCCAGTCCTCGGTCAGGCGAAGCACCTCCAAATCCGTATTGTACGATCCTCCGCCTTTATCATTCAAGGAGTATCCACGAAAAGAGAGCGTGGCGCCGGTAACCTGCCTTTCGCCGAGAGATGCTAAGTCGAACTTTACATAAGCTCTCACCCTTTTGTCCAGATCGCTGCCGTTGCCGCGCGTGTACAGCGTTGTTGTGAACTCGGCAGGATCACTGCCGCCAACATCGAACTTGTCGATGTTGTTGGAGTCATCGCCGGGGATATCGCCGTGGCCGTCAACTGTATTAAACGCAGGCGACGTGAGAACCGTCGTGGTTCCCGTGGAGACGACGGCCTCACCCGTCACCTGATTGGTCCAGTCGGAATAGCCCGAGAAACTGCCGCCGAATTCGGCGTTTGTCGCGCCAACGCGGTAGAAAAAACGTGCGGATTGCACACCGGTGTAATGGGTCCAGTTCGTCGATGCCGTCTCTTGATGCCCGGTTACGGCCGAACCCTCCTGGTAGTACTCCACCACGAATCCCGTCCCGTTGTCGTCCCAATCCACCCACTCCAGAGCGATATCCGTGCCGTTTGACAAAATACCGCTGATAGCCGGGATCTGAGTCACCGAAAGATCGGTTACCACTCTGGTCGCCATCGATGTGTCGCTTCCGTCCACCTCATTGGTGGCTGTAAACCGGAACCAATACTCCGTATCAGCCACGAGCCCCGTAAGCCATGCGGTGACTATTCCGCCCGTGGTATCGGGTAGCGACGAGTTCGTGAACGCCCAACCACCAGTGGGAGCATTCGTCGTGTCCCACTCCAATGTTACGGTCGTATTCGACCCCGAAGGCACTTCCAACGTGGCGTAAACTTGCGCATTGGTGGTCGTCACCGTCTCGTTCGATACCCCCGCATCCGACCAGCCAGACACCGTCGGCGCCACGTATACCGTGTCACTATTGACCGCATCAATCCATGTTTCCAGTTCGAGCTGGAGCCGTGCCGCCACCTCTGGCTCCGACGCGGCGATGTTGGTTGTCTCCTTGACGTCGGCAAGCAGGTCGTAGAGCTCGTACGAACTCCCCCCGTTCTTACTGATCAGCTTGTATTGCTGTGTCACCCACGAGCGGTCATTACCAAACCGGAATCCGATCGGACTCAACCGAGAGGAACTGAACGTCTCGTTGGTGATGAGCGGCATCAGGCTGACTCCGTCGATCGGCTTCTGGTTCGTGACGCTCAGATCCAGAGCATCGATAATCGTGGGGTAGTAGTCGCTCGTCACGCAGGGATAATCGGTAGTCCGTGCGATAGGCACCTTCGCCGGCCACTCCAGCAAGCCCGGCACACGCACCCCCCCCTCATGCAGACTGCGTTTTCTCGCGCGCAAGCCCCCGGACTTGCCAGGCCCGTTCTCAGGCCCGTTATCGCTGCAGAACCACAGCATCGTGTTGGTGCGTACACCCAGGCTGTCGAGTTCCGTTCGCAATCGTCCGATTTGCGTATCCATACCCTGAATCGCATCCGTATAGGCATCGGGGGAGTCCGCGCCCGACACCTGTTCCGGATCCATCACCGGGCGGTGCGGCGTGTGGAACCAGACCACCGCGAAGAATGGCTGGTTGCTTGCTACGGCATTCTGGATAAACGGGACAACGCGGTCCATCATCACCCTCGAATCGTCCCCGCTCATGTTGTTGGTAACGGCCACGGCTACCCCTTCACCCGTGCTGTTGGTCCAGGTAGCGGGATCAAGCGGCGGCGTCCAATAGTGTGTCCCATAGAAATTGGTGTCTGCAAAATCAACCGGCTCCGGTAACCCGTTTTGATCCATGCGCATCGGGTGGTAGGTGGGCACCTTCGCCTCGGTAGCAAAGCAGGTGTCGTATTGGTGATGCCAGGGCGGCGAGTAGTGGGCCGTCAAGCCGGGCTCACCACGGTTGGAGTCATTTCTTAGCGTCGTCAGCGTGCCGAGATGCCACTTTCCGAAGTGAGCACATTGGTAGCCCGCATTGTCCAGGACTTCAGAAAGCGGGGTTTCGTCTCGCCCAAGGTGGCCCGCATTCGCGTTCTCAACACCCACCCGAAACGGGTTGCGTCCGGTCAGGCAGCTCGCGCGTGTCGGGGAACAGACGGCACAGGCAGCATAGAAGCGGTCAAAGCGCAGCCCGCTCGATGCCATGCTGTCAAGACTCGGTGTGTTGATCCAGCCATCGTTGTAGCTCGGATCGCCCCAGCCCATGTCATCCGCCATCATCAGAATGATGTTGGGATGGTTGGTTGCCGCCTGAGCAGCAAAGGGAACACAACACACCGACAGGAGCATTACAGGAAGCAACCACCTCGCCGCACAATATGATCTTTGCGTCCAAATCCACATAAACATGTTTCGAATTGCTCGTACTTGATATGCTATTCTGTGCTTCACCTTTCCCGTCCTGTTAATCATCTTTTCTCAGCGAATCATTACTTCACCCAAACTTCCGCACAAACCATCATGGGCGTTGGGGAGCGTTGGCCTTGATTCGATAAAACGCCTTCCTCTGCAATGAAGAATTGAGAAGTACGCGGGTCGTGTTTGTGTCCAGTGTGCCTCCTATGTGAGATCGGACAGTGCTCCACATTGCCGAAACAAGATTGGTCGAGCGCTCAATGTCGTAAAGGAAGCACTCGCTAGACTCGAAGCCGATGCCAAAGGCTTCACCGTTTGGGTCGGTTACCAACTCCGTGACCTGAAACGATCTGGGGTCAGGCACATCCCACAGGGGTTGAAGCTCACCAAGAGCCAGAAAGCCATCGGTGATGCTAAACTCGTCGATAAGGCCGTCGAAAGCACTGTCGATAACGCCCGAACCATTGAAATGCGCCCCAATAACCAGCGGGCCATCGTTAGCCGTACCGGTGGACGTCGTGGAGTGCGTCTCCGCCCTGTCGTTGAGGGTGAAACGTACCGTGTTCGAGACGGAGTCCAAGGCGACACTGATATGGTGCCAGCCGGTGTCGTCGATCGAAAGAGTGGAGATCACGACCGCCGAACCGAGGTGTAGCGCAAGATTGCCGTAGGTCGTCGCATCACCATAATTACCTGCTGCCGCCAGGAACATGTAATCCAGGTCAGTATCGACGCCACCGATAACGTTCTTTGTCGCAACCGGCATGCAACTGGCGGCGTTGGGGCCCGTGGGCAGCGTCTCACACTTCACCCAAGCCTCAATCGTGAATGGAGCGTTGCCGAAGTCGAGCTCACGCGCATCCGAAACCTGCACGTAGTTCTGATCATCTCTCTCAAAATCGAGTGAAAGTGCATTGGTCTCACCCACGACGAAGTCGGACGTCGCGGGCACGTCGGAAGAAAAGACCGGCAGCGTACCGCCATTACCGCTGTTCGCGCTGCCGTCGTTGCCGAACGGGAAGCGATCGACCAGAGTTTCAGCAACCCCGCCGACGACACCGTCCTCGAAACGCAGCAGAGTACGGTCACCGAGAAATGCATATGGATCGCCATTATCGACTCGCTCCTGCATGAGGATTTCTTCCAGGTGCTGGCGCACGAGGGCGTAGGCGGGCCAATTGGCAAGGTTGGGAGCGCCATGCTCGGGCAGGAGTTCAAAGGGATTCTCATGCAAATCGAATAGCTGCGTGACCTGGGTTGCGTCGGCACCGACGTCATACTTGATCATTTTGAAGCGCCCGTCGGTGACGGCACGCATACCCGGCTTGCTACCGCCGGAGTAAAAGCCGTAGAGATGATCACGGTGGGTTGCACCGGGGTTTTCAAGCACAGCCCCAAAGCTGCGCCCGTCGTTGCCGTCAATGGTGGCAGGGAGATCCAGACCTACGAGATCACAGAACGTGGGAAATGTATCATGGAGGTAAATCAGTGCATCGGTTTCGGTCCCGGGAGCGATACCGGGGCCGCGCACGACATATGGTACGCGCCAAGTGTGTTCGTAGAGATTCTGCTTACCCTGGAGACCGTGGCGGCCGATCGCGATCCCGTGGTCCGTAGTGAAAACGATGTAGGTGTTGTCAAGGACGCTGTCGTCCTGGTTGCCGTCACCATCGGGGTCATCCAATCTCGCAAGGACGCGGCCGATCTGTCGGTCAATCCAGTCCACGCAGGCAAAATGGCGCCCGACTTCATTGCGAATCACCGCCTCGGTGCGATACTTACCGACCCCGCTGACGCTTCGCTCGTCACGGACATTGAGGTGGCCGTGGTCGAACGGGTGCGCTGGATAGGTCAACGGCGTGCACGAAAGGTGGCTGAGAGGTAGCGGGGGGGCATCAGGATCGAGCACCAGGCTGTCCGGACTGGTGGTATTGATGCAATGGTAGCGGCCGGCCAGGTCCGGGCTGGTTCGGGCGCTCCGTGTGTCATGCGGGTGGGAGAAACCGAGATAGATCAGGAACGGCTTATTGCCCGGACGATGATTGGCCTGCCAGTGGTCGATGTAATCGATGCCGTGATCAGCGTGCCACTCGCTGCCATGGCCATCAGTGTTCCCGCGCTTGGTGACATCGTTCCTGATGTTGAACTCGTCGTTCGCGGTGTCATAGGTGTTTGCGTACTTGCAGGTACGATACGTGGCGTACGGAATATCGTTCGTTCCGCTGCGCACCCCACGATTGAAGATGCCGGGAAAAGTCACCGCTCCGGTCACGCCTTCGGTACGTTGCCAACTGTTCTTGCCGCTCATAATGCAGGTGCGTGACGGCGCGCAGACCCCCGCTTTAGTAGAACCCATCAGGCGCATCTGATGAAAAAGCATGCCCTCATCAGCAAGCCGGTCGATGTTAGGCGTGTCCACAACATACGGGTTGCCCGCGGCATCCGTTTCGGAAGGTTCAGTGCGACGATACGCGCCAACTGAGTAGGTGTCCTGGTCGTCGGTGATGATAAACAGGAAATTGGGCGGCGCGACGGCTGGATACGGCACGGCAGACACCTCGCTACTGACAGCGGACTCCGCACTGTCCACGTTAACGGCAGACAGCACGTAGTAGTAAGAAACACCGTTTGTGAGACCGGTGTCGGTATGGGTGCTCGCTGTCGGGGTCGCAATCTCGCTGTACGGGCCGCCGGCAGTTACGGATCGCCACACGATGAAATTCGAAAACCCGTATTGGGTATTGTCATTCCAGTCCAAAACAACGGCTTGATTGACTGGTGTCGCAATAAGATTACTGGGCACATCGGGAGGCTCCACCGATCCCAGCTTGGTTACCAGAATCGCATTGAAATGCACGTTGCCGAAACCATTGACGGCATGGGTCAGCAACTGAGTACTGCCGGAGGCCGTAAACGAGCCAACAGAAAACTCTCCCCAACCGCTACCATCCGACATGATGTCAACATTGCCGGGAGAAGCCTCCCCGTCACCGTACGTCATAACGCGACCGCTGGTGCTGCTACGCTGATCGTTGTAGAAGACCTGAATCAGGTAGTTTGTGCCTGTCGTCAGCCCGCCAATAGACTGCGTGCCGATGGTGATCCCCGACTTGCTGTCCGAAATAGACTTGAGAATGGTATCGAAGCCGACATCTCCCGTACTGGGAGCCCCCTCGGAAATATTGGCCATTGTGCGATTGCCGGGAGACGGCGTAAAGATCAGATCCCGGTAGTTCACCCCGGTAAAGGTATAGGTATGCACACCGCCGGCGCCACCGCCGGTAATCGTAGCGCCATTGCCACCGCTGACAGCAACAATCACAGCACCCTCGATCAGATCGGCCTTGCCCGTTGTGGCCGTTGGTGTCCCCCAGGTGATGGGAGCGGCGGCCACCGAGAAGGGAAGAAGTGTTCCTGCTATCACAGTGCCTAGAGTTATCTTTCGTTTCATGTCGGTCTCTATGATGCTTACGGCCGTTCAACCTCAAGCCGATAGTACCGCTGGGGAACGGCGTTGGTGTCGGTCATTGTGTCGTTCGGTCCCAGGCCGAAACGCTGCTCCTGGCCCGGCACGTTGCTCCAAACCGAACCCTGTAGATCGTCGATGAACCGCATTCTGTACAACCGACCGCTGCTCGAATCGAAACAGACACGCACACCGTTCGTGTACCCTATGCTCTTGATACGGAAGTACGATGCTGCATTGGTCGGATCGGTATCCGCGATGAACTCTTGCAGATCGGTGTGCGGGTCCGTGTCTGAAGATGTTGTCTCGTCCGCATTTGTCACGCTGTTCCAATGCTCCATCTCCCATGCATCGAGAATCCCGTCACCGTCGGAGTCCGGCAACAGCTCATCGGCGCCGATATCGGGCGCCATGCCCATGATCCGTGTCTCGCCATCCATATCGTGAGCACCGTTATCGCCGCGGCTACGGCCGGCGTCTCGGGCGCCCGACGACGCCTGGAGATGGCCGTTCGTGGCCGACACTAACAGCGGGTCCACATCGTACGTCCCGTTCGTCTCGTGATTCCGATTCCGCCACCAGCTCCACGCATAGCCCTCGTTGCTGCCCCAACGGAAGGACGGGCCACCGTGCGTCGCATCATCGCAGTAGTACCAGTTGTAGTCGAACCGGGTGTTCGCCGGCGTGCTGCCGCTGCCGCCCGAACCGCCGACATACACGGCATCGCCGCCTTCGTTCTTGAGCGCGACTATCAGGTTGTTCTCGAACTCGCAGTCCGAGATGTGCCACTGCAGGCATATCTCGCCGGTGTAGTCCTTTGCCGTGTCGTTGTGGTAGAGCGTGTTGCCGATGAAGGTGCAGTACTGCGCATTACCCCGGCCACTGTCGTATCCACCAAGGAAGATGCCGCCGGTGTAATTGCGGCAGATGAGGTTGTTCCGGACCGTGATGTAGGACGCGTACTTGCCACTGTGTTCGGAAGCCACTTCCAGCCCGATATCGCAATCGTGGATCGTATTGCGCTCGATGACGATCTGCTTGCCGCCATCGACATAAATGCCGCCCGCGGAACGGTCGTAGCTGCCCCCATCCCGGTAGGCAGGATTGCCCGTGGTGTTGATATTGTAGACCAGGTTATCGGTACAGATCCCGTTCCTGGCCTGGTCGAGCGCTCCATCGGAGCAGGTGCCCTCGTGGCCGATGAAGTCGATGCCGATGTTGTCGTTATCATGCACCGTACAACCGGTCACTTCGAAGCCGTCGATATTGCCGTTGAGCACGAGCGCTTCCGACGAACCGAGCTTGCAGTCGTGGATCTCGACGTTTCGGACCACCAGGTTGGTGATCGGATTCGAGGCGTGGTCGCCATAGACCCCGACGCCATGTGCATCGGCTCCAGTAACATAGCTGCCGCCGCCGTCGTAGTTGGACTCAATGCGGTGGATCTTCAGATTCCTCAGTCGTATAAACGAAGAGTCACCGTTGATGTACACGCCCATCGGCACCCTCCACCGCGTGGCGGTAATGAAATCGCGAATCTCCAACCCGTCCAGGGTGATGTAGTCCTGGCTGTTGAACGTGATCAGACCGTCCGTATCGCCGACGGTAATCCCCGTCCCGTCGATAACGGGAGTCTCGCCCGCATAGTTGGTAACGGTGATGTAGCCCCCGGCAGCCGACCCGGACCGGTACAGTGTAACCCGCTCGTTATAGACCCCGCCGCGGATGTAAAGCGTATCGCCGGCCATCACGTTGCTCACGCCATACTGAACAGTTGCCCACGGCGTGGCCAGCGAACCATCCCAGGTATTGTTGCCGTTGGTGGCCACGTAGTACCCCGTGGCACGCACTGTCGCCGCGCCCGTCAGTGGGATGTCCTTCGGGTTGTTGCTCGAGTCGTCGGACCAGATCGACAGTATCGCCGCATGCGTCGCCGCATGGGTGGGTGCGTACTGAACCGTGATATTCGTCGATCCGCCCACAGCAACTGCACCGGTGCCGCTCAAGACGCTGTATTCGTTGGTGAACGCATCAAACGTGAAGTTCGTGATGTTCAACACCGCATCGCCCGAGTTCGTCACCATCACGCTCAGGTTGCTGGTCGAGCCGACCGTGTTCGTCCCGAAGTCCAGCGAGGAAGGCGTCACTCCGATGTGCGGAGCGCGTACCGGCGCGAAGGTAGCCACGACCGTCCGCGCCTGGTCCATGGTCAGATCAAGCGGGCTATCGTTCGTGTTGGCTGGCGGCACGTCGCCCATCCAGCCTGCGAACAGGTAGCCGCCATCCGGCGTAGCCGTGATCCCGGTCGCCGCTACCCCGTTGGTATACCAGCCGTTCACCACTCCGCCGTTCACCGACCCGTTCGCACCCGCGGACACCGCCAGCTCGTACTCGTTGGTCCACTGCCACGTCAGCGTGGAGTCGGCCGTGATGGTGAAGGTCGTGCTGTTGGCGGTCCCACTGGCCGGCGTGCTGCCCGTGCCCGCCCAGCCCGTGCAGGCCCAGCGCTGCCCGGCGGCCTCGTCGGCCGGTGTCGCCACGCTGTTGGTGACACTCGCTCCGTAGTCGTTGGTATGCACGCCCACCGTCGGATTCGGCGAACCGTGTGCCGATACAATCTCCAGCGTATTGGACGCGAGCGGCGCGGGTGGGCCCGTTCGGAGTTGGAAGTCGAAGCCGCCGCCTCCCCTGCCGCTTCCCGCAGTTACCTCGGTAAGCAGGGATTGGAGGTTGGTGAACACCAGGCCGGGAAAGTACGCTCCGGATCCTCCAGTAGAGAACCCCTGTCCGCCGACGGTACCGGCGGACTGCTTGAAAAGATGGAAGTCGGCTCCGGTGAAACCGAGGAACTCACCGGTCCGGTCGGTGGCGGCGGCACCGTTCAGACCGAAGGTCACCGTGGGCACCGTCAGCGTCAGCGTCTCGTTCGCTCCTCCCGCCGCCACTCCAGCCTGAATCCGGTTGTTAACTCCGCCCTGCACGGCAAAGTACATGTTCTGGCCCGCCCCGGTCTCGAGATTGCCTCCCGACGTCGTGAACACCAGGTCGAACTGCATGCTGTCGTTGGCAGTGCCGCCCCCGTCGAGGTCGGCTCCCGTGACCTGAAGCGTCCACGTTACGGGGCTGGGGGAAGGCAGTCCGCCCGGATCGCTCGACCCCACCAGGGCCAGGGCTCCGTTGTCGGCGCCGGCGCCGGCGTTGGTCGTCGCGGTCATGTCGTCGTTGATGTCCGCAACCGTAATCGTCGTGCCAAACGCAGACACGGCGTCGCCCCGAAGGCCAACGCTGACAGGGTTGTCATTCGGATCGTCGGACCAGATGTAAAGCGTACCAGAATGTGACGTCACGCTCGCGCCCGCTTCGTACTGTACGGCGATCTCCGTTGTTGCACCGACGGCAACCGCCCCGATGCCGCTCAGTACCGAAAACGCGCTCGATCCGCCGAACGTGAAGTTGGTGATGTTCAGCACGCCGTCCCCGCCGTTGGTAACCGTCACGCTCAGATGGATAATCGTACCGGTACCGACCACCCCGAAATCCAGCGGCAAAGGGGTCAGAATGCCAATGTCCGGACCGGGCATTACAGCCACCACGACCTGCAGATCGCCGTCCATGCTATTGGTCAACGCAAAGCCGTACTCGCCCGGGTGTGAGCCCAGCGCAAAGCTATCGGAGGTCAGTCCGAGCGAGGTGCCGGTGACGAGATCGTAGGTGCCCAGCGCCATGCCAGCGGCTTCCGACAGGTTCACGGTCACAGCCCCGTCGGTGGTCACGGCCCCCCCCACAGCAATCGAGTCTGCCGTCACGCCGATATCGAACGTCAACGCGCTACCCGCCTCCAGTGTCAGGTTGCTGGACAGTGAAAGGGTCCCCAAGGCAACATCGCCGCTCAGGTCCACGGTGCCCACAACGGTCACCGCGCCGGCCACCGTGCCGTTGCCGGAGAGTGTGCCTGCCACGCCAACCGTAACGGTGCCCGTGCCGCCGATCGAACCGTCGACATCGAGCGTGCCGCCATGAACCGTGGTCATGCCAGAGTAGGTGTTGGCGCCGCCGAGCACGACTGTGCCCTCATTGGTCTTAGTCAGATTACCCGTCCCCATCACGACGCCCTGGACATCAACCGTACGCGACGGGCCGACATTCAAGCTCAGCGTATCGCTGCCCAGGTCGATCATGACCCCTGACTCGACCGAGAGATCGCCGCCGCCCGTCACGTCCCACCTCTGGTCGCCCGCAACGATGCACGTCCACGGATGGGAGGTCCCCACAAACATGAAATCCTTCGTCGCCACACTCATGTCCATACCGACAACGTTGCTGGTTGCAACAGGTTGGACGGTCAACGTATTCGCCGGATTGTTGGGACATCGGATTCCGACAACCGTAGCGGGCGACCGTACCACGATCTGAGCGATGTCGAAGGAACCCTGGCGCATGTCGAGACGCGTCTGCGAGTTGTTGTCACCATCGAAAACCGCCGCCTCGCTGGCGCTGTCAGGAATGTCATTCGGATCCCAGTTGAGCGTCCTCCCCCACAGCGGATCGCCGTTGCCGCCGGTGAAACGTCGCTCCGTCAGTGTCGTGTAGATCATGATCTCGCCGGTCAGGACCAGCTTCCCGCCCTTCCGGTCGGACACCGTGACACTGAAACCCTTGATCCCGGCGCTGTTCCAGGTGTTGGTGAGCACCGGATGGCTCGGATGTACCACGCCGTCTGAGAAGTCCCAGAAGTACGACAGCTCATCACCGTTGGGATCGCCCGCACTGACGGTCATCACCACTGCTTCCCCGACATCCCCACTCGCAGCTACTTCGAGCGTACCGGTAGGCGCCAGGTTCCCGGCGAACGGCCCATAGTTCACGGCCACGTCGATCCACTCATTGGGCGTTGTCCCGCCGCGGCCAATCGGTGTGATATGGATATCGTGGGTCGTATCTGACCAGGTCTCCCCCACCGGCAGGCCCGCGTCGTTGATCGTACCGCCCGGGTGCAGATCCAGCAGGTTGCCATTAACGCTCGACGAGCGCACCCACAGCACCTGGATTCCCTTCTCGTAGTACTGGAAGGTGTCGTTGGTCCATAGCTGCCGGTAGCCAACATGGTAGTAGTTGCCCGCATTGCGATAGACCTCCACCGCGCGCATTGTATTGGTATCGGTGTCGCCATGGTCCATGCGATAGATCCGATTGGTCGCCGATGTGCTGATGGAGTGGACCTTCGGTAACTCCAGCCAGTTCAAGATCCTTTTCTGCCTGGCGCTGAAATGCCCTGTTGGGAGGTCTCCTCGCCCCATGTTGTCGGTATTGTCCCCGTATTCCACGCTGGATCCAGTGGGATCGACCGGGTTGGCGCTACCGGCAGGTGGCAGCCACCGATTCGCGTGGTACAATCCGAAATTGTGGCCAAGCTCATGAGCTATCGTCTTCACGTTGCTGTAGCGCAACCAGACCCTCTGTCCGCCAATGTAGGCGAATCCAGACCAGCTCACCCCAATCGCCCCATGGAGCACGAGAACATGATCGTAATCGTCAAGCGTGACCCCGGCTGCCGCCATCGCCTCATCGTGCAACTCCACGCGATTGTCTGCGTAGTACGTGCTGTTACTTGACATGCGGTAGACGTTCGTGTCGATCGTGGAGGCAAAGCCCGTCTTGTGCCACGACATCTCGTCGTAGAAGTTGCTCACCGTATTCATCCGCTCGCTCATGAGCGTGTGGTCATAGTTCGTGACCGGTCTGTCCGAAAAGTCCACCCTGATGAGGACCGCGGTCTTGACCGTCTCCGTCCAGACGCCCTGAACGGCCGGAAACACCCCTTCAGCCGCGGACGTGTTCCCGGCGGAATCGAGCATCAGAGCCAGCACAAGCCCAGACCCGTTGTGCGGACCGATGCTGCTCTGCTCGAATCCCCGCGCACGCGTTTCGAACGTCTGGTAGGCCGCTTCGTCCGGAAAGCGAAATACCTTGCCACCCAGCGTGGCGAGAACGGGATACTCCGCTGCTTCGTCACTGTGAACATCCTCGAACCATGATCCCGCATCTTCCACCGGTATGGGTTGGAGCACCTCTTCCCGCAGGACTGCCACATCGCCGAGCTGAATGCCCTGGGCGGGCAGCGCCATGCGCGTCAACTGCGCGTGCCGCCAGCCGTAAACGCGGGTCCGCGCACGCGTGCCGTCCGCAAAGCGGACATGGATTCTGTCCTCCTCGCGACCGCCGCAAATGTGCTCCTCGTCTTCTGCGCAAGCGGCACACACGGGCAGGACATTCACTTCAACCGTCTCGCTGAACGGCCGTTCCACAAGGGCCTGCACGGCTTGTGGCAACGCATGCCATTCGTGATAACCGATCGATTGCTCGATGGCCGCCCGCGGGTCCCGCGCGATCAGTTCTCGCATGGCCGTGCTGCGTGCCCGGGCTCGTTCGATCCCCGCGGCAACAAGCGCATCCCGGTCGTCATCCGGGGACTCGGAGTACGCATCAAGCCATACCCTGAAGTCCGAGAAGTCTGTCCGCGCCGGCCCCGGAGTCGTCATGTCCGCTTCACTCGCGTCGACCGCCTCGACGAATCCCTGTACCGGCGCTCGCGGCCTTTCCGGAGTCGTTGAGGAGTTCTTGAGAAGGACAAGGCCCACCGTGCAGAAGACACCGGCCGTAGCGACCGCGGCAGGCACCTGCCACACATTCCGCACGCGTTTCCTCATATCTACTCTCTGCTATGGCTCTGAAATCCCGATCCTGAGCTCCCGCACAGGACTTGAAGTTACGGAACCGCCGGCACCGACACCTCGACACGGTAGGACCGCTGAGGCGGATCGCTGCTGTCGATCATCATATCGTTTGTACCCAATCCCAACCGCGGCCCCTGCCCGGGTACGTTGCTCCAGCTCGGCCACAGTAGGTCGTTTATGAATTGCAGAGTGTAGACACGGCCGGTGCTGGAATCGAAGGTGACGGCCATGGAATTCGTCATCACCAGCCCCGTCACCCGGAAGAACGAGTTGGAGTCGGTCGGGTCCGTATCGGCGATGTACTCCTGCAAGTCGCTATGCGGATCCGTGTCGAAGCGCGATGTGTCGTCCGCGGTGGTCGTATTCCCCCAGTACCGAAGCTCCCATGCATCGAGTATCGCGTCACCGTCCGAGCCGGGACCCCCTGGCGGCTGAACATGAAACTCGAAATTGAGGTTGCCCGGCTTCGCGTTCCCTGTCCCGGATGGTCTGAAGATCGACAGCGCCTGCTGCGGAGCGCTGAACACGGCGTCGGTCGTGTCGACGGTGAACGTATCCCCGCCGTATGTCCACGGGGACGTGTTGTAGTTGTCGAAATCGCCGCCTGTGAACCCTGCGAAGGTCAGTCCATCGGTCTGGTCGGCCACCGCGCCGTTCAAGCCGTACAGGGCATTCGTCACCGTGAAGGTCAGGGTCTCGTTCCAGTTGAGCCGTTTCCTGTTGGCCAGATTCTCGCCGGTACTGGCAACCGTGAACCACTTGTCGTTGGCGTTCTTCGCCGGACAGCAGTCCGTCTTGGTCGACGTTGCCGTGATCCAGACCTGCCACGTCAGCGTGTCCGTATCGTTGCCGTCATCGTCGAGGTTGGCCCCGGTAACCGTAAACGTCCACTTGTGCGGGTTGGGGCGAGTAGGGACATCGTTGTTCAGCCATTCACCCGTGGGCGTGTTGGCGATGCTCACCGATCCGTTGTCGCAGCTCGCGGCGGCGGCGCCGGCAGGCGTGCCACTGGCCCCGCCGAAATCCGTGATGTGAACCACGGACGCCAGCGTTGCCCGCGCTTCGCCGTCGAGCGTGACGGTTGCCGGATTGGTGTTCACGGCATCGGACCATACGTTCAGCGTCCCGCTATGCATAGCCACACCCGTTGGCGCGTAGCGCACGGTGACGTTCGTCGAGTTCCCGGCGGCGAGGCTGAATGGTGTGCTCTCCAACACGGCAAACGCATCTGAGCCAGTGAGGGTGAAATTGGTAACGGTCAATGCGGCGCCACCTGTGTTTGCCACCGTCACCGTCAAGTCATGGGGCGAACCGACCAGCCGGGGCCCGAAATCGAGCGACGACGGGACAAGACCGATGTAGGGATCGTTCGGGAGTTCCCTGAGCTGGTAACCCATCAGCAGGATCCACTTGGTTCCGGTCATATCGATATCCTGCGCCACCCCACTGGCCGTGAAGCTGCCCTTCACGGCATAGGCCGGTCTGTGGGTTATTGCCCCGCTGCCGGCACCGGTGCCGGCATGCGTTATCGTGTCTCCTCCCCGGTTGGGAATATCCGTGTGGAAGAGCTGGACCGAATACACCGTCCCGGCGGTCAGCCCCGTCACGGTCAGCGTACCGGCAAGCTCCACGTTCATAAACCTGTCCATCATGGCTTCGAAATCCCCCCCGATGCCCCCCTCGCTGTACGTGTCCCCATTGACGTTAACGACATTCCACCCGGGATCGACTGACGTCTGCGCCATGAACGTGACGCCATTGACCGTGCGATTGTCGCCTGCACTCGGCGTGTAGTTGACGGCCCTGACAAGCGTGCCGACCGTGCTCACGACACTGTCCCCATTGGCCGCGATTCCCTCCGGCGCGCTCCACGTGATCGTCGTCGTCTGCATCGCCTGCGCACTCAGTGCAATGTTTGTGGGGTTGCTATCCGGATCGTCGGACCAAACGGACAGAGTGCCGGTGTGTGTGCCCACGCCTGTGGGCATGTATCGCACGGCAAAGGCAGTCGACCCGCCAGCCGCAACGGTGCCGGTGGTGACGGCGACGGAGAATTCGTTCGAACCGTCGATCGTCATGTTGGTGATGCTCAACGGCCCCGTGCCGCTGTTGGCCACGATCAGGTCCAAGGTGTTGGTTGTGTTGACTGTTCTGACACCAAAATCGAGGGGAGGTACGTTCGCAATGGAGATGTCGGGCGTCGGGACATAAGACGATCCCTGCAACAGAACGTTGGTCACGGGCGTGTCCGTGTCATCAGACCCGATGTGCAGTGTCCCCGTATGCGAGCCCGCGTTCGCGCCCGGGGTGTACGCCGCGGTGATGTTGGTCGATGCGCCCACATCAACCACGCCGGACCCACTCGTCACGGAGAACACGTTCGATCCACTGAATGTGAGATTGGTGATACTCAGTGGGCCTGTCCCCATGTTGGCCACCGTAATGTCCAGGGAGTTGGTCGTGTTGACGGGGATCGGCCCGAAGTCAAGGGGCGATCCGACCGTGACAGCGATCTCGGGAGTCGGAACCACGCCCTCGCCCTGCACCGTGATATTCGTGGGGTCAGTATCAGGATCGTCCGACCATATCGACAGGACGGCGGTATTGGAAACCAGAGCCGTCGGGGCATACTGCACCGAGAGGTTGGTCGATGTGCCGGAAGCCAGCGTGCCGGTGCCCCCACTGACAACAGAGAAGACTCCGGGAGTTGCTCCGCCCCATGTCAGGTTCGTAATGCTCAGCAGCGCCGACCCGACATTCCGCACGGTCACATCCAGCGTCCGGGTCAGGTTGGTGCCAACCTCGCCGAACTCCAGGGGGGACTCGGTAATGATGGCAATGTCGGGCTCCGGCTCCTTCCCCATCTGGAAACTGATGTTGCTGAGACGATAACTCGCACCGGATTCCGCGCCGGCTGTCAGTACCGATTGCGCTGAACTGAAGGTTACCTTGAATGCATCGTTGCTGACCGTCTCGCCGCCCACCAGCGCGTTGCCGCCGCCCAGGTCCTCCACGTACGCAGCCGTAAAACCATAGAAATGCCCTGTCTGCGGCGCCCCGCCATTCAGCACATAGCTCACCGTGCCGGGCGTGAACGTAACGACTTCGTCGCCATCGATACGGGTCGGATCGTTCGTACCTACCTGAAAGTAGGCGATCTGCGCATTGGTCGCCGTCCTGTATCCGGCGATAAGCTCGCTCACCCCGGCGCCGGCCAGATCCGACTTCAGTTCAATATCCAACGTAATGCTGTCATTGGCGCCGCCCACGGCATCCAACACCGCATTGGTAATGGTGAATGTCCACGTGGTCGTGAACGGATCGGCGGCAGGGAGCGAGTTCAGACTGGACCCCGTGATGACCACGTCACCGTTGTCGGAGATTGTGTCGAACGTTCCGTTGAAATCGGTCGATGTCTCCGCCTGGAAATACCGAACCGTGACCGGCCGCGAAGGCTTCATCGCGTCCGCATCCGCCCGGGAGTCCGGATCCAGACCGTTCGCCAGTTCATAGGCATTCTGCATTCCGTCGGCATCGTTGTCGGGATGACGCTCGGACAACGCTGAAGCGACCCATGTCCGTAGGTCATCGAACTTCTCCACCAGGTCGACGCCCACTATGGCCAGAGCCTGCGTATTGGCAACATCCGGATCCGCCTGGTTCGACAGTAGATCAACGTCCTCGTGAATGTCCTCAGCTTGGCGGAAAAGCCGGTGGCTGTTGCCAAAATCGATTAACTTCCATCCATCCATGGTCTTCATGATTTCATCCGGATCGTAGGCGCCCGCGCTCATAAAGGGTCGATTGTTCTCCCTGCGCTTCTGTTGACCGCGCAGCAGGTTGAGGAACGACTCGCCGTCGGGGGCCGTGCTATCCGGCAGTTCGACATGCAGGTATGCCGCGATCGTAGGGAAGATGTCCACCTGGGAAATGGGGTCGTTCACCATGTATCCGGCCGGTGCCTGCCCCGGCCACCTCACGATAAACGGAACCCTGTGTCCGCCATCCCAAGGATCTGTCTTTCTGCCTCTCAAGGGACCCGTCTGTTGGCCTGTCGTGTTGTTAGCAGACTGATCCGTGCCATTGTCAGAGGTCAGAATTACGACCGTATTGCTGCCGAATCCGTTGGTGTCAATGGCCGAGATGAAGCTTCCCACCCGGTCATCGACCTCCGCCATGAACTTGGAATACGTCGTCAGCCCCGGCAGGTTCTGATACGGCGGGGTTACCGCCCAGGGCTTGTGCGGCGAATGCATCGCAATATAGGCGAAGAACGGATCCGTGTCGCCCGACGCCGCCCGGTTCGCGATGTATTCCTCAACATCGGCAACCAGCTTCGGACCGACCTCCACCGACTTGTACGACGGATCCCCAAGAGACCCCGTTCCGTCGCCGGCCCCATACACGGTCGAAGCCAAATCCTCCTTCGTGAACCAGACAAACGTGTCCGAATTGCGCGCATTGCGGTATCCGCCGGCGCCCCCGTTAAGCGTGGCATCCCAGAACTGTATGCGGTCGTCATGCAGATACGCATACGGTCCCCGATTGATGGCCGCCGGCATGCCTCGGAAATAGTCAAAGCCATGATCCGTGGCGTGTAGTTCGACTGGCCGTTCCCAGTCAACGATCGACTCGTCAGCGGGATTGTCGTACTGCCCCCCCACGCCAAGACGATCGCCACCGGTTGTATAAAACGCGCCGCCCATGTGCCACTTGCCGAAAGCGGCCGTATCGTAGCCCTCTGCCTTCAATAGCTCCGCGAACGTAACGTCATCGACGCGCGGCACTTCGTCCCCGCCGATCGTCCCGCCATATTGATGCGTGACCTTGTGGAACTCCCGCCAGTGGTACTTGCCGGTGAGCATCGCATAGCGGCTCGGTGTACAAACCGCGCAGGAAGAGTGTCCCTGCATGAACATAACCCCTTGCGCGGCAAATGCATCCATTTTCGGGGTACGCACACCGGGCGCCGTGCCATACACATCGCCGTAGGCAGAAATCTCTCCGAACCCCATGTCGTCCGCATAGATGATCACGATGTTGGGCTTGACGGGAGTCGGCGCGAAATCCGGCATCGACGCCGGATCATTCGTGGCGGACCCGAAGTATGCTTCCGCTTCATCGCAATAGCTATCGCCGTCCGTATCGACGAACGGAAACGCCGGCCCGGGATCCTGCCCCATACTCACCGGCACAACAACCGTTGACAGCACAAACAAGGCAAGGACGCCCCTCATCTTCATATTCACGTTCTACCTCCATGCTTCTTTCCGGTAGTGTCAAGACTGACAGTACGTTTTCTTGCCCACCACTTGTTCTCGTAACGGGTTGGCAATCTGCCTACCTTCTCCCCCGTTTTCCTGCCATTTCGGTGGACGGGAACGGCGACGATAACGGTGGACGATTGGGACGATTTCTACTCGTCATCCGTTCTCGTCGCCGTTCTCGTCCACCGATTCCCCGTCTTCATTCCCTCATACGACCCCTGGCAGTTCCACGACGTGGATCATTCAAGTTGCGCGTCATATCCGCAACATGCCGTGCTTTTGCTGAGGGCTGAACTGATAGGGTTCTCTGACGGGTGACACCACCCTTACCGGTGTTCAACGGTAATGTGCACCCCGATGGAGGCCAGGTCATCCGCTGGATTGTGGCTGTCCCACGGAGTGCCACAAGGCAGGGCAAAGGTCAACGGCATCTCGAAGGGGGGTCCGAACTCGACCGTGCCGATTAGCGACGGTATGCCACCTGGCGGTGATTGGCGACGCAGCGACACCATGATCCGAGTGAGGCTCTCTACATCGGCCCCGTCACGAGATACGATCTCCCCTGCAACGACGTGATCGGCGGACGCTCCGCCTTGGATCGCAAGGGACGCCACCCTCACGGCAGCGCCGCCCCGCGGACCATGCCCGCACGACTCCTCCGTCCCATCGAGCTCGTGCACTACCGGTATGTCAGAACTCGTCTGCATCTCATCTCACCATCAGGACCATGCCCTCGGGCTTGGGCGGAACGTCGCCGGTCGTGGAGACCTCGAAGACAACATTCCCGAACCGGAACCTGCCGCCCGGCATCGAATCCACGACCAGCACGTCGGGTTTGGTGCTGAAGGTCACCGCGTCGGAGCCCGAGACCGTTTCGCCGCCGATCACCGCCGTCGTGAAGGGCCCGCCCGCGCCGCCCCAATTGAGCACGCTGCCCCGCACGAATCCGCGGAAGCTCCCCGTCCCGCTGGGGCCGCCGTTCAGCGAATACGTGACTTCACCTGGCGTGAACGTCAGGCGCTCGCCGTTCTTGTAGTCGATCCGTAAGGCATCGCCGGGGCCCATGATCCAATGGGCCGTGCTGACAGGAACATCCACCACGACGTTGGCACGGATGTCGCAGTTCCCCCCGTCCTCGCGCTCTCCCGTCATCGTCATGTCCCAGGTCATGCTGTCGTTGGCGAAGCCGACGTCGTCGAGCGTGGCATTGGTAAGTATGAACGTCCAGGTCACGGAGGAAGTGGGCGCCGACGCGGTCGGCAGTTTGACACCCGAAATCGCCACCGTACCGTTGTCTGCCACCGTCGAGAACTCGCCCCAGGGCTCGTCGCTGGTCTCCGCCTGAAACTCGGTAATCGTGATGTAGTCCGCGTATCTCGCTCCCGTGGGCGGATCGTCCTGCTGGTAGTTCATCAACGCGCCGTCGGCCGCGTAGCCAAAGACGGCGGCGTGGTAGGTCGTGTTCGTGGTAAGGCCGGTAACTTCGACGCTTGCGCCGGTGCCGGAAAAGACGACGTAGGCGTCCCCGAGCTCTGTGCCGAGACTGCCGTATCTCGCATTCGTCGCGTAGGTCGTGTCGTCCTCCGGCACCCCTGTCGGCGCGGGCCCCTGCCGCACGAGCACCAGGCTCCCGTCGCAACCCGCGTTCGTCGTCCAGGAAACCGTCATCGAGGTGTCCGTGAGCGAGGTAAGCGCAACACCCGAGGCCTGTATGGGCTCTGTCAGGAAGCTGCTCTCGTTGGTCGACCAGACGACGCCTTCCGCCGCGTTGCTGGCCCAGCCGAGGAAGTTGTACACCGTTCCGACGACAAGGCCGGTTACCGTGCCTGAGTACACCTTGGGCGGCGGAATGGTCGGCGAGTCCACGATGACATGCATGTTCGTCGTCACGTCACCCGGCAGGTGCCAGCCGATGCCGTAGTTCGTGATGCCCGCTCCCGACTGGATCGTGGCGCCCAGCGTCGCTGAGGCGGTCGAGATGTCCGCCGCGGTCAGCGTGTCGACGACGATGTCCGTGATAGGCGCATTCGTGCTGACCTGGAAATCGATGTCATAGAGGCGACATCTCTGATTCCGCGTGCCCACCTGCCCGCTAAGCCATTCCGCCCGGAGGGCTTTGGCGCCATGCAGGTCCACATCGCCCGTCCCGGCAGCCGTGGACGTGGTCAGCCCACCATCCAGGGTCCACGCGGAACCACCGGTCTTGTGCCGGTGCGTCATCGCCGTGGTGAACCCCACAAAAGACCCGGTGTTCGTCACGCCGCCGTCAATCGTGTAGGTCACCGGCCCGGCTATGAACTCCAGGACTTCCCCCGCGTTGATCAGGTTGTCCCCGGTATCGCCGGCGGACTTTACACCGAACTGGCCGTCGGGTCCCGCCGTATGGACGACCGGGCTCGACAATCCCCCTGCCTGGCCGAAGGGAGCCAACGACGCGGCAAGCGTGATGGTCCACGTCATGGTATCGTCGTCGTCCCCCACGGTGCCGCCGAGGTTCGCGTTGGTCAGGCTGAACGTGTAGACGACAACCGGGTCGGTGTCCAGAGCGCCCGCCGTCACCTGGTTCGTCAGCGTGCCCACGTTGTCACTCGTGGCGTAAGCCCCGTCATTCCCCGAGTCCCAGTCGGAGACCGTGACGGTCGCCGCGCCGGCCTGCAGTGCGAGTGCGAATAGCCCGACCGTCAGGCCGACGCCAAGTCTAAGTCCAAATGTATGCATCCGATTCATCGTCCGTCCCCCAGTTTCTTCCGCAGCCAATCCCGTTCGCCGTAACACAGTTGACACCTTTTTCCTCGTTGCAGGCCGGTACCCCTTTGCGCGGATAGCCTCTATTTAAGGCGAAACACGCTACCGTCCTTGTGCGTAGTCGTAACCACCGTCAGATTGTTCAGATCGGTCAGAAACATACCGATGATGCAATGCTTGCTAAACATGCCATCCCCTCCAAGGCTATTTAACAATGAACAGCGTCGGTGCGGCGAAGCGCTTCACCTCGACCTTAGTCGTCGTGTACCGTGGCTCATACCGACCCGTGGCGCTTCCGTTCTCCGTGAGGTCGCTGAATGTGCCGCTGATCGTGCCGCCGGACTCTATGACCGTGACCCACTCCCCGTACGGCAACTCGCTGATTTCGTTCAGGTCCAGCACCGCACTCGCGCCAATCGTGACGTCATTGGTCACATTCAGCAAGTCCCAGGAAGAACTGCCGGTCCAATCCAGATCGACACTCAGCGTGCCCGCGAGCACGACAGCAATGCTGTTGCTCACGTTCAGCGTGGCAACCGTGCCCGTGTCCCCGACCGCCAAAGTGGCGCCATTCGTAACCGTCAGGCTCGCGTAGTTTGTAACCGAACCGTATCCGGTGCCGTTGCCGGAGAGATACAGCATGCCGTTGGGCACGTCGACGTAGATCGTGCCGTCCGTGGGTGCCGACCATGGACAACTGTGAAGAGCGGGATCGCCGTTCGCCACGTCAACACGGCTTGTGAGCGCGCCCGAGACAGTCAACGTATCAGCATAAACGGCAACTCGACCGCCACCACCGGATCCGCCATCCCGTGAGGCCGTGGTGCTATCGCCCCCCGCGCCGCCCCGCGTGCCCACCAGAGCCGAAGCGCCAAGATTCACCGTGTCCGCGCTAAGCAGGATGCCGCCACCCGATCCGCCTCCGCCACCGCGCCTCGTGTTGCAGTAATGTCCGGACCCGCCATCGGCAAGCAGTGATGCATCGAGGGTTATCGTGCCGACCGCTGTCAATTCAATGGTTCCGCCACCGCCGGCGCCTGCGCCATCATTGGCATTGTCGTTGCCGGCGTCGTATTTCCCGGTGCCACCGCCCGATCCGCCCAAAAGATCAGTGAGCTCCATGTCGCCGTACGTGTAGGTCGCCGATTCCGCGCCGCCTACGCCGCCGTAACTGCCACCGTCACCCGGCTCATGGTTGGTTTCCTGCCCTTTTCCGCCACCGTAGCCCTCGCCGTCATCCACCGACACATCGCCGCCATCGCCGGCGGTGGAAATTGGCGGGGCGCTGCCCAGCGACGATCCCCGCACGCCACCTTCCGCGCCCGGACCACCTTCTCCGGGTTCGTTCGCGGGCCAAACCGAGACAGTCGCATCTGTCCCGGACACGTCTATGTCAGACGCAATGCTGATGTCGCCGGTCGACCCGATCACGAGCCCCAGGTTACCGGTGACCGTGATGGTCACTCCCGCGCCAATATTGACATCGTCGAAGTTGTACAATGCCAGCATGACATCACCACTCTCGTTGAGCACATCAACGCCCACGCCCATCGGTATCCCGTTTGTGGCGACCATCGCATTGCCACCGCTACCGGTATCGAAAGTAATGCTGGTTATGCCTGCGCCCAGACTCCCGAGGGTGGCGTAGGCGGTCGGATCGAAAATCGATCCACTGGGCCCACCCGTCGTGGTCTCGTTCGCTGCCTGCGCTGCGTCCTGCTGATAGTTGGTCAGCCCGCCGCCAGTCGCATAGGCGTACACCGCCACGTGGTATGTCCCGCCAGGATTAAGCCCCGTGACGCCCACCGGGCTGCCGCCGGATGCGCCGGCATAAACGACATAGCCGTTGCCTAGCGAATCGCCAAATCCATACACTGAATTCCCAGTGTAAGTGGTCCCGTCCACCGGTCCAAAGGAAGGTGCCGACCCTGCCCGCATGATGACCACAGCCCCGTCGGCAGTCGCATCATCCGTCCAGGCTACGGTAATCTCGTTGTGCCCGACCACCGTCAGCGCAAGCCCCGAAGCCTGTATGGGCTCGGTTAGAACTGCGCCTTCAGACGCGCTCCAGTTCGTTGTACCGTCGTAGGCAAACCCACGGAAGTTATAGAGCGTGCCCTCCGTCAACCCGGTGCGCTCATGCATGAACGCCCTGCTGGCACCCGCGGTCAGGTTGCTCACGATAGCCAGCGAATTCGTCGAACCGGTCGTGTAGTAGCCCGTACCGTACTTGCTGACGGCCAGCGCGCCCGCCGCGGCTGTCGCGCCAATGTTGGCAGTGGTGCTCTCCACCGCCCCGGTAGTCAGGCTGTATACCGTCGTGGGCGGCACGTTCGTATCGCGAACCTGGAATGCCGAGAGCGGGCTCTGGAGGCTCATGTCGAAGGCCACGCGCGCATTCGTGCCTAGGGCCGTGAATTCGCCCACGATCGCGTACGCCGGTACGTTCGAAACGGCCACGCTGTTGCCCGACCCCAGATGCGCGATCGTAGAAGTGGGGTACGAACTCTCAGCGTGGAAGAGCTGCACGCGGTATACTTCACCCGAGGTCAACCCCGTCAGCCTCAGCGTCGGGTCCGTACGGCCGGTGCCACTGTACATGCCCGTGTCGAGCAGTTCATCCATGGCGCTGCTGACCGGGGGCTCTATAGCCTCGTCATACAAACCGTTGGCGCCATAATAGTCAGGCGATCTCCACACCGGATCGCCCGTCGTATCTTCCGTGAAGATGACGCCGTTCACCGCGAAGTCGCCCGAGGCCCCGTCCGACAGATTGCGCGCACCCTGAGAGGTCAGCGTCCCCGACAAGTTATCCAGCACAATGCTCTCGCCGTTCGTCGCGTGCTGCTCGGCCGACCATGTGATGCCACCCGGCGTGAGCTGACTGCCCGTGCCGGCGGTTTCCTGGTAGTTGGTCATGCCCACGCCGACCACGTAGCTGTAGACCGCCGCGTGATAGGTCACGCCGTCCGCAAGTGCCGTCACGGCCACGTTCGTCGCCGTGCCACAGTAGACCACCTGCTGCCCGCCGATGCTGTCGCCGGTCATGGCATCATCGTATGCCGTCACGGCATCTGTGTAGTCCGCGTTATCCGTCGGAACCCCGGTGACCGCGGCATTCTGCCTCAGAAGGACCAGGCTGCCGTCCGTGCCGGCATTCGTCGTCCAGGAGATCGTCATCGATTCATGCGTGATCGACGAAAACGACACGCCGCTGGCCGGGGCCGGTTCCGTCAGGAAACTTCCTTCCTCCGTCGAGTACCGGATGCCGTACGTGGCATTGCTCGCCCAACCGCGGAAGTTGTACAGCGTGCCTCCGTTCAAGGAACTCACGGCACCCGTGTAGACCAGCGATGGCGCGGCCGGCCCAGTTCCAATGGTCACGTCGGTCGTCGCCCCGGAGGGCTCGTAGTAGGCCACACCGTAGCTGTCGATCGGGTATCCCGAGGCGACGGTTGCCCCCAGTACGGCGGTGTCGGAATCAACAGAGACCACATACGGATCAACCGTTTCGCCAGGCCCATCCGCAGGTGGCACGGTGCTGAGCGTAAAATCGATATCCTGGATCCGAAGTCGGTGGTAATTATGGTTACTAGTGTCCTGAATCGACCACTCCATCTCCAGAATGGACGTGCCAGTCAGGTCCCTGGTGCCGCTCGTCCATGTATTGGAGGTGATCCCGCCATCGTACGTCCAGTACTTTGAACTGTTGTTCTGAGCGAAGAGATACGCTTGATCGAATCCGACGAACGATCCGAAATTCGTCGCTCCGCCATTAAGCGTATAGGTCACCGTCCCGGGGGTGATAAACAGCGTCTCGGCGTTTCTTATCAGCCGGTCGTTTCCGTCAGAGTCCGACCTGACGCCAAAGTAGTCATGCTCAGAACCTACTGGGCCGGCCGCGGAAGCGACGGCATTTCCCGTGAGCGACGCAGCCCTCACGGTCATGGTCATCGTCACCGTATCGTTGGAAACGGCATCGCCCTCAAGATCCGCGTCCGGAATAGTGAAGGTGTAGACAACCGTGTCGTTGGTGTCCAGCGCGCCCGACGTCAACGAGGTAGCCAGCGTACCGATACTGGAGACCGCGTTCGAGGGAACGCCATCGAACTCGGTAATGGTTACAGTCGTTTCAAGCACACCGATTCCCTGAACGTTCACGTTCGTCGGGTCGTCGTCCGGATCGTCCGAGTTGATCACCAGAGTGCTGGAATGCGTGAGGCCCGTGACGCCGCCCGGCGCATACTCGATAGTGAAGCTGGTGGTCCCTCCCGCCGGGACTTCGATATTCGGCGGCGGCGCGGAGACAACCGAGAAGTTGGCCGCATCGTCTCCCGAGAACACGATGTTCGTGAGATACAACGACAAGACGCCCGGGTTCGCGTTGCTCACGACCACGCTGAACGTTCCGGTTGAGTTCTCGCCGACATCGCCGAAGTCCACTGGCGTCGTCAGGACCACGATATCCGGCGTCCCAGGATTCACGCCCTCGCCCTGAACCGTGATGTTGGTCGGGCTGTTCGCGCTATCCGTAGAGAGAATGCTCATCAGCGCCGAGTCGGCGCCCAAGGTTGAGCCGGGAGCGAACTCGACGGTGATATCCGCCGTTGCTCCGGCAACCACCAGCAATGGAGCTACCGTCGCAGGTTCGTAGAACTTGACGTTATCGAACGTAATATTCGTAACGATCACGTTGCCAGGCCCCGAGTTGGTTACCGTCACGATACCGGTATCGGTCGTGTTGGTGGCAACCTGACCAATGTCCATCGTGGCGCCGTTGACAATAGCGATGCTCGGCGTGCCCGGATCGAGTGTAATCTGTGTGGCTCCATAAGTGAGCGTGTAGCCGGCCGGCATGTCGTTCGTCGCCGCGAATTCGCCTGTCAGTTGGCCGGAGGCGTACTGCGCAATCACATGCGTATCGACATCCGGCGTCGTGATGGCATCGAAGTCGATCGTGGCGGCACTGATGTCCAGCGCGCCTGTCACGGTCAGTGTGTCCTCAGATCCTGTTCCGGTGCCGTCCACGTCCACAAAGAGCGTACCCGCGATCGTAACGGTCGCCGCGTTGCTAACGGTCAGCGTAGCAATCGCGCCCGCGCCGCCAATCTCCAGGCTCTGGTTGCTGGCTACGCCCAGGCTGGTGTAGTTGCCGTACGCATTCGACGCAGTGCCTGCGCCACTCATCGAAAAGGCGCCGCCCAGCACATCGCTAAGCACGCTGCCGTCCGCGCCTTGGGAAATGGAGGAGTTATACCCCGGATCTCCTACCCCGCCGCCGGCGCTTGTGGTACCGGTGACAATCGCCGCACCGCGAAGCACGATACGGCCGCCACCGCCGCCGCCGGATCGATTGAGTGTGGTGTCGCCGCCCTGCGCGCTGGCAGTCGCCCCGCTCATCGTCAAGGTCCCGGCCCCATTCAAGTCCGAATCCGCCAACAAGCGAATAGCGCCACCCGATCCTGCACCACCCGAGCGAGCAGTGGCTCCCGAGTTCGCGGCTCCACCATCACTGGAAATCGTCACACCATTGTCCACGGTGATGTTGTTGAGCGCGATAAGCTGGATAGCGCCACCACCGCCTGCACCGGTGCCCCGCTCGCCGCCGCCGCCGCCGCTGCCCGCGACCGGACCGCTAGCCGTGCCCAGTTCGCCGAGGTCAAGACGTCCATACGCGTCGCCACCCGCATGCGCGAAATTGTTGCTGGAATTGAACACTCCATCACCACCATCGCCGCCGAAAGCGCCGCCGCCGCCGCCGCGATAGTCATTTTCCGATGCCGTGCCGCCGCCCTGCGCGGCTGTACGTGTATAGGTGGTGTCCTTCCCGCCCTCGCCGTCTTCGAGGCCGTTGGCACCGATGTTGTTGTCATTGCCACCACGGCCGCCACCGAATTTCCTGCTCGGGCCGGCGTTGCCGTTGCCCAGGTTGTCGGCGCCGCCGAAATCGAGATTCTGATCGATCGTGATGTCGCCGTTTCCGGCGCCCTGTCCGTCAGCAACGAACTTTACGGCATTCGTACCGGTCAGGGTCAACGCGGGAATGCTTCCGATCGTCAGGTCGCCGAAGGTCCAGGTTGCCAGGTTGTTGGCAATCGTCGCCGTATACGTATTGGTCGTGGTACCGACAATGTACTCCATCTCTCCGCTGTCGCTATCGATGGTAAGCGAGCCGGCATTGGTGGCCAGCAGGTCTGGGGTTAGGGCACCGAATCCCTCGAGCGTGATGTTGGTGGAGGGTGTGTCCGGATCGTCCGACCAGATGCTCAGAACCACGCTGTCCGAGCCGTAGTTGGTCGGCGTATACCGGAAGGTATAACTCTCAACGAACGGCACGGCGCTTGTGGAACTCTCGGCCGTGAACTCGCCCGTGATGTCAAAGCTGAAGTTCGTGACGTTGAGCGTGACAGGGCCCAGGTTGGAGACGACGACCGCCATGTCCTGGTACTCGTTCGTCATGACGATCCCGAAATCCAGTGGCGAGCCCGTGACGATGTCGATATCCGGATCGCCTGCCGCCGTCGCGATGATCACCTGCAGATTGCCCTGCTCATTCGTCAGCGCAAGACTGTGGCCGATGGGCGCGGTGCCGGCTGAGAAGTTGGCCAGACTCAACGCCGAACCTGTGTGAGTAATCACATCAAAGGTCCCCGTCGTGAGGCCGGTTGCTGTGTCCACGTTGATGACGGTCACACCGCTGGCCGTCGCGCTTCCCTCGACCGCGAGGCAGTCCGTGCCGAGGTAGTCATGGATCTCCATCCAGTTGAAGAATACGTCATTCCCGGCGACGCCGTTGTTGTACAACGCCACGCTCTCGATGAGACCGGACCCGCTCAGGGTTCCCGTGAAGTTCCCTGCATGGGTCCCCGTGTCCGTCCAATACAGATCCAGCGAATAGGTGTCCGCCCCCGTGAGCGTCACAACGATATTCAGACCGTTGTGTGTGTGGCCGATTCCCGTGTCGACCTTGCCTGAGTTGTCCCAGATGCTGTAGTTGGTGTCAGGGTTAAGGAAGCCGAACTCCAGCCGGGCCCCGGTATTGTAGTCCGTATACGAGTTGGTGGAATTGCCGTTGCGGAGTACGAACCCGCAGCTATTGCCATTAGCGACAGTGCCATTCTCCATCCTGAGGAGAAACTTGTCGCCGCTTTCGTCGAGCGCGTTCTTGTAATCGGTGCCGTCCCAGCCGAATCCACGGAAGGCTACGCTATGCTGGCCGCTGTTGGCCCACAAGCCCCAAGCCTGGTCATTCACGGGACTGCCGATGTAATTCAGATCGGCATTGCTGCCGTAATCTCCAAGGAAGCTGCCGCCGCTATTGTACTTGAAGACCCACGTATCGAAGCCGAAGCCTTCGTTGCCGGCCCAGGTAAAGTAACCATCGCCATCATCAAATGCCGCAGTCCGCCAACTGGAGGCATTCGTACCGGCATCGATTGTCAGCGAGCCGCCGTTGAGCGTGAGGTCATCTTGCAGCGTGTACGCGGCTCCCAGATCATCTGCGCTCAGATCGATCGCGGCCGCATTCGAGACGGTACCACCCAGTGTCCGCGGGTCCAGAGCCAGTGTTCCGGCGCTGACGGTCAAAGGTATGGTGATCGATGCCGTTCCCGCGAGCGTCAGCTCGCCGGCACCGCTCTTTACGAGCATGCCGCTGCCGCCGATGGAACCGTTGTATGAGGTGTCACCAGACTGGTTCACCGTCAGCGTACCGCCGCCGACTGTGGTTATCGCACCACCCGCGGTCGAGCTCAGCGAAGCCACCGTCTGATCATTTGCTCCCAGACCCAGGGTGCCGGCACCCGTAAACGAAACCGCGCCGGATGTCGGCAACACATCGTCGTTGTCGGTCAAGGACAGCGTACCGCTGTCGATCACCGTGCCGCCGGAATACGTATTGTTCGTGTTGCCCATTGTCACGGTACCGGCATTCGTTTTGACCAGACTGCCCCCGCCGACCACCGCGCCGTCCAGGTCGATCGTGCGGCCCGACCCGACGTTCAGCGTCAACGTATCGTTGGCGGTTGTATTGTCCAGGTCGATCGTGACGTCCTGACTGACATTCAGGTTGCCAGCACCGGTGACGTCCCAGATCTGGTCTCCCGACACCCCATATGTCCATGGGTCATACTGGCCGGATCCCTCAGAGTAGAAGTTGAAGTCTACCGTGGCGTCGCTCATATCCAGGCCGACACTGCTCCCAAGATCGCCGGGCTGAATTCTCAGTGTCCTGGTCGGCGTCGAAAATCTCAGTCGTGTACAGGTTGCGGGTGACAAAACCACGAGCTGCCCCGCAACTCTGTTTGCGTTGTAGCCGTCCACGTTATTCCTTCCGTTGTTGAGCCCGTCAAACAGGGCTGCTTCGTCGACGGCATTAGGAACATCAAGGCTCTCCCAGTTGTTGCCATTCGACCACCGGGCATTGCTGTGGCCTCCGGTATAACGGCAGAGAGCGTGCAGGTATCCCTTGCCGGTGACCGTGACGTTGGACCCGCCACCGCCGGTAAATGCGACCGTGTCGCTAACCGACCCTGCCGCGGTGGGCGCAAACTGCACGACCACGTTGGTGGACGTGCCGGCGGGCAGGCTGTAGGGAGAACCGGAAAAGATCGTGTAGGGCACACCGCCCACGACACTGGCCGAACCGCTAAGCAACCCGCTGCCGTCATTACTGACCGTAAACGCGAGATTCGACGTGGTGCTGGTCTGCACGCCCGCAAAATCGTGCGAAGCCGGTGTCACGCCGATCGCCGGCGTACCGGCCTGGCTCGTGCCGGAGCACGTAATGTTCGTCGGATTCCGATTCACGGCGTCGGACAGGATCCGCACCGTCCCGGTATGCGTCGCAATGCTGCCCAAAGGCGCATACTGCACGATGAAGTTCGACGACGCGCCGATGGCGATGCTGACGGGAAGACTGCCGACGGGCGGACTGATAACAGTGAACGTATTCGACCCGAGATAACTGTAGTTGGTGATGCTGAGCGCGTCTGTCGCCGAGCTGAGATTGGTCACCACAACGGTAAGGTTGCTGGTCATATAGGTGTCGACTGTGCCGAAGGCCAGATCGGCCGGATCCACGCCGATTCTGGATTCCGGGCTACCGGCGGTACCTGTACCGTTAATAACGATGTTCGTCGTCGGCGTATCGGGATCGTCGGAACAGATATTGAGTGTCGCCGAGCGCGCGCTGGCATTGGTAGGCGCGAATGAGATATAAATATTGGTAGCCGTACCGACGGCCACCTGGCCGGTGGGGTTGCCGCTACCGTCCTTCAGAGAGAACTCGTTGGTGTGGGAGCCGGTCCAGTAGAAATTGGTGATGTTCAGCGGCCCCGCCGCTGAAACAAGGTTGCTGACCGTGATATACTGAGTGTCGTTGGTTGTGTTAATCTGGACAGTCCCCAGGTTCTTCGGCGATGGGGTTACGACGGTTATGTCGGGATCGGTGGAGGCAGCATCCGTGCTGAGCTGGAAGCTATAACGGTGCAGACGGCATCTCGCATCGGGGGCTGTATCGAGGAAGATCTGCGACACGGGGGAGCCAAAAGTCGTGTCATCGCCTGCCACGGGGGTGCCATTAATGATGACTGTCGCGGTTCTGTTAATTGCCCGTACGAAGGTGAACCCAACGAACGAACCCGTCTGCGCTCCCCCGCCGTTCAAGGTGTAGGTCACGGGACTGCATGTGATCGTTATGTTCTCGCCCTGGTCGATACGAGTGCCGACGTTCGGAGCCTGGCTGTCCATCACCCAGGTACCGGCGCCGGAACCGTTGTTTTTTATCCGGCAGTTCCCTGCGTCCGTGTCATCCCCCGACATGGTGATCGTCCAGGATAGTGTGTCGTTCCCGGTTCCTCCCCCATCCAGATCCGCATCTGTAATGCTGAAGGCGTACGTAACGGTGCAGGGGTCGCCGTAGGCATTTATGCCCGTAATGGTAGGCGCCGACGGAGTTCCGTTGTCGATCGTGTAGGTCCCATTCCGATAGAGATCGGTTACCGTCACCGTCTCCGCCTGCGCCGCCGACGCGAGCGCGAGAAGCGCCACAACCATACCGAGTCCGAGCCTGCGTCCGAGTGTATGCATTCGTGTCATCCTGTCTCCTCTGCTTCGCTCACCAAACAGACCTATCCGCCAGCCGTTCGACGCCTTCATCATCACCCCGTCCTCCGGTTGCGCCACTTCCATAACGCTTCCTATACGTCAATACCTGAGATTATCCCGCATACGTCAGGTTCGGTCTATGCCCTGCGCCCTGCCGCGTTTGGACATTTCCTCTACCTGAGCTTGCGTTCTTGGCGCAGTTGTGGTTCAATACGGGCCACTGAGCGGGTGAATACCGTGGCGGCAGGGGACGCCCGGTAACCGAAAGGAGAGCGATCCGATGCCAGTCGGCGAAACGGTTATCGCCGTAATCCTGCCTAGGGGAATGGAGTACAGCAACCGCCTGCTGGAGGGGGCCATCCAGTATGCGAACGAGCACCGCTATCTCCGGATCGTCGATGTGCCGTTCTCACCTGGGGGCGATTCCCCCCTTCGCGGGACCTCTCCCGGCTTCGATGGCGCCCTTACCCGGTTATCCCCGGACGACGGATGGGCGCTTGAGCTGCTTTCCCTGGACGTGGCGGTGGTGAACACCAACAGCAACTGGCGGGACGAGGTCCCCTTCGTGGCGTTCAGCCACGAAGCCGTGGTAGAGACGGTCGTCGATTACCTCGCGGGGATGCAGGTGACCGAGTTTGCCTACGTCGGTTTCGAACGCCGGGGCGAACCGGGTTTCCAGCGACGATGGTCTCTTATTCAGAAAGCGACACGGCAACGCTCACTTCCGGCCAGATTGGTGGAGATCGAGGATCGAGCCGAGACCAGCTTGGCAGCAGGGGAATTGCAGCCGGTATTTCCCCTCGAAAGCAGGCAGTGTCTGCGACGGTCCCTGAGCGAGCTCGGCGTGCCCGTGGGTGTGTGGTGCGAAGACGACTACGTCGGATTCCTCGTCTGCGAACAAGTCCGGGAACTCGGGCTGCGGATTCCCGGGGACGTGGCCGTTCTGGGTCTGGGCAACTACCGCATCGCGCGTTGCTGTAACCCGCCGTTGTCGAGCATTCCACAGCCGGGCCAGATCGTCGGGTACGAGGCCATGCGCCTGCTCGACGGCATCCTGGACGGCAGCATATCGTCGCCCAGTTCTATCGCCCTGCCACCCCCCGCCATCATTTGCCGGGAGTCTACGAGTAGCGGCAAAACAACCGTGGGCTATCTGCAAAGGGCGCGGCGGATCATCGCGGAGCATGCCTGCGAGGGCATCACCGTGACCGAAGCCGCCCGTATGGCCGGCGTTTCGCCACAGGCGCTGACCGACCGCTTCCGCGACGTTGTGGGCCACACCCCCGGGGCAGAGATCCGTCGTGTCCGCCTGGATCACGCAAAACGCTATCTCCTGACCACCGACCTGTCCATTGCCCAGATCGCCGGACTGTGCGGCTACAACCAACAGACCAAGTTCGGCAAGTTCTTCAAACGCCAAACCGGCGTCGCGCCCTCCCGGTTCCGCCGACGAAAGGGAGATGCGGCGTAGGACGCCAAAGGGCCTCAGGAGAGTTCTGCTGTCGCACATTGTGGGATGGCTGTGTCTTTGATGCCATTTCGACCATTGATGCGAGACTCGTGAATACGGACTGACAGAAGAAATCCAACGAAAGGACTCTGGGAAATGCCAAGGATCATGGCCGACCGTCGGCTAACCGGAAACGTGAACAGTCGCCCGGTTTTACGAGAACATCCCTGACATCCGCCCCACCACTTCTGCTTCTCCGATCAACCCATCGCACAACTTCCGCCGCGGCATATCGTGCTGACCGCAGACCGATCACGGCAGGGGCGGCAACGACGCCTTCCAGTCCAACAGGTCAGTTTCCAGTAGGCTCTTGGCCGTCACTCCGCCCTTTTCACCGTAAGCGCATATTCCTGGTCGGATACCGTCTCCGCCGTGGCAAGCTGGCACCAGCCGTTGTTCGGGTCCGAGCTTGACCGTATCGGCGTTCGCAGCGCGGATTAGTCTAGAGCTGCGCGAACAGGGAAGAATATGCATTAGTGACTCACCCTCCCAAAGCTGTCGAAAAAAACAAGAAAAACCGGCGCT
>CAZKRK010000003.1:0-68879 GCA_964555035.1 uncultured Victivallales bacterium
GGCGCGGAACGCCCTGTCACGGCGATCTGGCCGGTAGCCGTCGGACGGGGTACCAATATCCTGACGACACGGGGAATTGGATTCGGATCGAGCGGCAGGATATGCTTTTCTCTACTTCCCGCTCCCGGGATGGAAGGACCTGGGAACTTGTGCGCTACTGCCTGGTCAGTCCGCGCAGCAGGTATGCGTGGCGGAAGGGCGTTGCGGGCGTTACGTTCCGGCAGCAAGCGTCCGATCCGGGGGGCGGCTGGGCGCAGGGCGAGATCGATCACGTTGCCCTTCAAAGAGACAAGACCCAGTCATCTCGCAAACGGCTTGAAGTCAAGCGCGAGGATGCAAGTCTGTTCAAAGGACGCGTGCTTGCCGTCGTGCAGTCCCCATCTGCGCCCAGTGTCTGGTATGCCCGCACCTACGGGGACGGGATTCTGAAATCCGTAGACGGGGGAGGTCGCTGGAAGGAAGCCAACGGCAATCTGAGGCCGGAGAAGGGCGACACTCCGTATGTTCGTTCCATCGCAGTGCACCCGGAGGACGAGAACGTTGTCCTTGCGGGGCTTGGGTTCTACGAAGGGGGAGAATCGTCCGGAGGCTTGTATAAGACCAAAGACGGCGGGGCGTCGTGGCGTCGGGTCTGCGACCAAATCGACTTCGACGGCAAGGGACCGAGCACGTTGCTGGGGGAGGTCATCTCCTTCAATCCCTGCCAGCCCGATGTGATCGCCGCGGGCGGAGAGTCAAAAGGCCTCTTTCAGAGCGAGGACTGTGGAGAGGGTTGGCGGCGAGTCAATGTTGAAGGGCCTCTCAAGTGCGAGGCGCAGCGGATCGGCTTCCTGCAATACAACAAACTCCTGGACGGTCATTTGACTGTAGGGACGTTCCCCGACGCTGAATTCAAAGCCGCGGGCCTTGGGGAGCCCGGTTGTGAAATCCCGCAGCAGCAGGGTGGGGGAGTATACTCGGTTGGCGAGAAGGGCATTCAATGGGGGATACAACCGTACCCGGGCTTCGGTTTCTCCGCCGCGCAGATGCACCACCCGAGTGGATCTCGCGGGCAGGGCTTTTTCATGACGACCCGCGGCGCATTCAAATGGCACCGAGCCGGCCTGATTCACAGTTGGCCGAACGTCCCGCACGACAGTTTCTATAGCCAGGTTGCCGCCGGCAAAGATGGCAGGGGCCTCAGGGAGATCCTGGTCACGGCGCCGTTCTCATCTGACGACAGCAACCCGATCTCGGTCTATTCCAAGGGGGAGCTTGCCGAGAGTGCTTCCTCACCAGTGCCTCTCAATGCGGGCATTTCTGGAATTGCCTTTGATCTGTCAGATCCGAGCCAGAGGCTCTTTGTCTGCAACCGTCACGGCATTCTTAGAAGCAACGATCGAGGCAGAACCTACGAACTCGTTCACAAGACAGCCGGGAGATAGTTGAAGCGGCCTGACCCGTCAAGGTGCCGAATTCGGACTTAGAGGTCGCATGGCAAGGACTCTGGGCAACACGCCGACAGTTCGCTTACTTGTGGCCGCAACGTCCGGCGCGAACAACCCTGCTCTCTATGCTCCCCTGGCTATCAGGTCGAGACGCTTGCTCTTCTCTTCGAGCGACAGCCCGCCACTGCCTTCGATCGTCATCCACATGTCCTTACCAAGCTTGTCGAGCTCCCTCCGGACTCCCGGCCAGTTGACACTGCCGTCCCTGAAGTTGGCCCACTTTCCGCCCTGGCCATTGTCGTTCAGTTTGAAGTCTTTGACGTGACATTTGACGATAGTCCCACCCAAGGCCCGGATCCACTTCTCCGACGGCGCGTATTTCACGTGATTGCCAATGTCGTAATACGTCTGAATCCACTTGCTCTCACAGGAATTCACAAAGTGGGCGAATATCTCCGGCTTGACCCACATGTTGTTCCAGACATTCTCGACCGCAACGACAACACCAGCCTTTTCCGCCGCGGGCACCAAGCGCTTCAGCGCGTCCCTCGAGGCGTCGGCCGCCTTGTTGTGTGTATCAATATACGCCCGGTAGGGAGTGTTGTCGCCCTTCACGACCTTCTCTATGTGGCCGGTATTCTCGTCAAACTCAATGTCGAACTCCCACGGCTGCGGCATCTTGCCGCCTATCCTGCAGGGAACCACGAGCAGGGCATCCGCACCGTATGCCGCCGCCGTTTCGAGGCATTTCGCGACGTTGTCTACATGCGCATCAACCTGGGACGGTTTGTCAAAGGCCAACCAGCCGCGAAGTACGGAATGAATCCGCATGTCCAGCTTCTCCGCTATCCCGCGGGCAGCTTCAGCCTTGGCCGGTTCAGCGCCGGCACTGCGGCATTCTATGCCGTCAAACCCGGCTTCTTTGAGCGTTGCCAGGGACTTCTCGTTCGGGATTCCGCTTATCACGGACTTGTACAGCCTTGTCTTGAACGCTGTTTTGGGACTCGGATTCTCTTGTGCCCCGAATCCGTTACCAGCGGCCACGGCAGCGGCCCCAGCGGCCGACGCGGCAATGAACTCTCTGCGTGATAGACTGCTCATAGCGTGAACTCCTCGACTGTTAGCCATTGAGATTCCAACCCTCGCGATACGTCTTCCGGATGTACTGCTCCGCTTCAGGACAATTGGTCACCCGCATGTTCTTCGCGTCATAGTCGAGCTTCCTGCCTACCCTTGCGGCGACCAGGGCGAGCATGTTGTGCTCTATCATGGCCCCGGAGTAATCGAAGTTGCAGAGTGTAGGGGTCCCTTCCTTGCAGCCCTTGATCCATTCAGCGTGATGCCCGATGGATGGGGGGATCAGGGCTTCCGCCGTGGGCGATTTGTAGTGGGTCATATCCCCCTTGAGCATCAGAGCCCTGTACCCGTAGTCTGCTATCAACCAACCCTTGTCACCGCAGAACAGAACGCCCTTCATCATCTTGTCCCTGTTCCATATCGGCGAGGGCATTCCCGGTTTCAACCCCCCGTCATACCAGTACACTTTGACTTTCCCGCGCCAGTCATTCCCAGGATGCTCCCACTCGGACTTGAGCTGTTCAGGACATCCGTCGGGGTGAATCGGCGTGCCTTCCGCCTCGCAGCTCAGGGGAAACTCGAGATCGTATGCCCAGTACGCCAGATCCATCATGTGACTTCCCATGTCACCAATCTGCCCGGCGCCGAAATCCCAGAACCTGTTCCACTTCAGGCAGCCCCCGAGGTACTTCGGATTGTACGGATGAAATGGCGCGGGTCCGATCCAGAGGTCCCAGTCGATATGGTCGGCAATCGGTTTGACTTCGGGATAGTACTTCTCGCATTTCGGTTTACGACTGCACCACACCCTTACGTCTTTCGGTTTGCCGATGACCCCGCCGCGGACGAGCTCCACGACGCGACGGAAATTGTCGCCGGAGTGAATCTGCGTTCCCATCTGGGTGGCAATCTTGTCCTTCTTCTTGAGGTAGGTTTCGCGAACCGTTCTGGCTTCTTCTACGGACGTAGCCAGCGGCTTCTCGCAGTATACGCTCATATCACGATTCATCGCCCATGTTGCAATGAACGCGTGGGTATGGTCTGTTGTCGAGCAGACAACGGCATCGATGTCTTTCTGTTCAAGACATTTGCGCCAGTCCTTGTAGGTCTTTGCTTTCGGAAAGCGCTTCGCCGCGCCCGCCAGCTTCTTCGAATCCACGTCGCAGAGAGCGACGATGTTCTCATTCCTGACGCCGCCGAGGTTCGCGCGTCCCCTTCCCGACACTCCTATGACCGCGACGTTGAGTTTGTTGTTGGGTGATGCGCTCAGTACTCCCGGCGGGAGAATCAGCATTCCGGCGCCAATAGCGCTGCCCCTGAGAAATGTGCGTCGCGTTACTTCGGGCATTATTGCCTCCTGGTTTACGTGCTCAGATAGGAGATGGCTTTTCAGGCGATACGGCCATACGCCCCTTGAAATCCGCCAGAGAAGGTGTACCCACGTGTGCGAGTATGGCAAAACAGGGCTGGGAATGCAAGGACCACGAGAAACCCGCCTGCTACCTGATCTTACGATCGTAGAACTGCACCCCCTTCGGGACACGGATCGGCAACTGTAATCCGCCGGATGCGGAGAATTCCTCGAATAGCTGTCGGCGGAGATCAGCAATTCTCTCCTGGTAGGCCGGGATGTCAATCAGGTTGTGACGTTCGACCGGGTCGGTCGCGAGGTCGTAGAACCCGTTGCGGTCCCAAATGCCGTGGTAGTAGATGTACTTGTAGCGGTCTGTGCGGATGGCCAACGTCGTCGGCTGCGCCGGGAAGTTCCACTCCCAGTGGTATTCGTAAAGAATGCGATCGCGCCAGGCGACGTCTTTCCCCGTGAGCAGGGGGAAGAATGAGCGCCCGTCCATCTCGGACGAATCGGGCTGTTCGACGCCGAACGCCTCCAGGAGCGTGGGCGCCACATCGATATTCTGCACCATCTGCGTGACACACAGACCGGCCTCAATCAGCCCTGGCGCATAGGCAAGCATCGGAATCCGGATCGACGGTTCGAACGCATCCCGTTTGTCGTAAAACCCGTGCTCCCCCAACGCAAAGCCGTTATCGCCCATGTACAGCACCAGCGTGTCCTTCGAAAGCCCGGCAGCGTCAAGATGGGCGAGTACTCTGCCGATATTCTCATCGAGTGCGTGCACGGTCTCGCAGAAGCGCCAGTAGAGATTCTCGAATGAGGGGACAGGGTCCTTGTCGAAGTGTCCTGTTTCCATATGATCGATCCCGTGGATCCCGTAACGGCGCTCCCTTATCCACTTGGACTGCGTCTGGTAGTTCCGTTCGGTCAGCCCCATGGTCTCCGGGTATACGATGGGTTTGTCCTGGTAGCGACCGTGGTGACGCACCGGAGGCAGAAACGGATAGTGGACGGCTTTGTAGCAGAGGTGGAGCAGGAAGGGTTTGCTGTGGTTCCGCTTCAACCACTCGAGCGCCAGGTCCGTGGTGACGTCGGCGTTGTATCCCTTGATCTGCGTCCGAATCCCGTTGATGTTGAACGTGGGGTCAAAGTACGTGCCCTGTCCCTTGAAGCTGGCCCAGTGGTCGTACCCTTTGCGCGGTTTGTCGTCGTCGTGGCCCATGTGCCACTTGCCGACGAAGGCCGTTTCAATTCCGTCCTTCTGCAGGTACTCGGGGAAGAAAACCGTACCCTTCGGCACGGGACGCTGGTTGTCGACCACCTGATGGTGATGCATGTACTGGCCGGTCAAGATCGAAGCGCGGCTGGGGGAACACAGCGACGTCGATACGAAGGCATTCCTCAGATGCGCGCCCTGGGCCGCCAGCCTGTCCAGGTGTGGCGTCTCCAGGAAGTCGGGCGCCTGTGCCATGAAACCCATGAAGTCATAGCGGTGGTCATCGCTGACGATGAGGACGACATTGCTGACGGGCTGAGCCCGAACGGACTGCGAAAGGGTGAAGAGGCAGACACAGAGGTGAAACAGAAACTTGATCATTCACGGGCCTCCATTCTTCGTGTAGCTCCCCGCATCCGGTTGGACCAACCTCGAAATACTATAGGAAACTCTCAGCCCCGTCGACAGTATGATTCGGGGTGCAGCGTTGTGGTCGAGAGGGAATGGGACTATGTGTGCGGGACGCGTGTGGGGTGTCGGACTGCAAGTTCCAGCGAGTATCGGAATCTGACAGCAGACAGGAAGAATGCGTAGCTCTTGGCGGGATTGTCCCACAACGACTGAGCCACAAATACTGGACTCAATACGTGGGCATTTCAAGCGATACCCTTGACCAATCCGGCCCGGTACCATACAGCCGCTTCAGTTGAGACGGCTGTGCGGCGAATGGAACCGGGCTGCACAATAATTACTTTCCTATTTGCGCATCTTGTGCTATAAATCATGCGTGTGTTTCGGCCCTTACCCGCTTACCCGTGAGGCCCAGGGAGTGCGTTGATATGGCTGCAGGTAGTTCAGGGATCCCGCAGGTGGTTGTGCTGATTCCGCTGGCGCTGAAGGGGCACCGGGATTGCTTTGAAGGTATCCTTCGGTATGCGCGCGTCAATGGGCCGTGGCGGTTGTACCGTAGAGAGGGGCGTCCCGGCGAACAACGACTACGGGACTTGAAACGGTGGGGATGTTCGGGGATCGTCACCACGAGCTGCACCTTGCGCGAGGCCCGGGCCGTCGCCGGTACACGCGTTCCCGTGGTTGTCTTCGAACCCGACCCCGACACGCGCGCGTCCGGGCATCCGTTTGCGCAATACTCATGCCTGCGTGTCGATTCGTACGCAACGGGCGAACACGCCGCGCGCTTCTTCCTGGAGCGTCACTATGAACACTTCGCTTTCGTGGGCGAGGTCCACGACCTGTACTGGTCGCGCGAACGAGGCGAAGGGTTCAGCAAGACGGTCGAGGCGGCCGGCGGTACGGTTAGCGCGTATGGCGCCCCGCCGGCAAAGGCGCGGCGCGACTGGGCCATCGAACAACCGCGCATGGAGGCCTGGCTAAAACCGCTCCCGAAACCCGTGGCACTGTTTGCGGCCATGGACGGCCGCGCGCGACAGGTTCTGGACGCCTGCCTGGATGCCGGCATTGCCGTGCCGGAAGATGTGGCGGTGCTCGGCGTCGATGACGATCCCCTCATCTGCGACGCCACCCTCCCGACGCTGTCCAGCATCCAGTATAACTGCGAACACGCCGGCTACCTGCTGGCCGAACACCTGGACAAGCTGATGCGCGGCAAACGCCTGCGCCGTCGGGTGGACTGGGTGAAACCAACCCGCGTCGTCCGCCGACGGTCCACCGACGCAACGGCCATTGCCGACAAAGTGGTGGCGCGCGCGTGCGAATACATCTGGCGGGAAGCGGGACACCAGTCGATCGGAGTGCCCGACGTCGTAAGCCTGTTCGGCTCGTCTCGCCGCTACGCCGAGAACCGCTTCAAGGCCGTGGTCGGGCGTACCATCATGGAGGAGATCCGGCGCGTCAAATTGGAGCGCGTCTGCGCCCTGCTCGCAGAAACCAACCTGCCGATCGGCGAGATCGCCCAGCAATGCGACTTCGCCCGCGAGAGCCACCTGGCCTTCCTCTTCCGTCAGCACCACAACATGACCATGAGCGAATACCGCACGGCGGCGCGGCAACTGAAGTAGATGACGAGCGTGTGGGCGACGGGTGGGGGAGAGATTATGATGAGACATCACCTTTTGTTCCGTCATCCTGAGCGCAGGTCAGCGCGGAGCGATGACCGGAGTCGAAGGATCTCGAGAACCGAAATCACGCCGGGCGGTATCGCAGTCCTCGAGATCCCTCGACTCCGCTACGCTGCGCTCGGGATGACAGGGCGGGTTTTGTCGTTTTCACCTTGAATTGCCCCCGCCCCCTACCACGTAATCACGCCCGAGAATGTCAGGCCGCCGCCAAGTTTGTCCGCTCCTTGCGCCCCGCCATGTAGCCGACGAGCGACAACACGACAGAGAACGACGCGAATCCGAGGTAATCCCACAATCCTAACGGCAGTGAAGCTGGTTTACTGATCTGCCTCTCTTTCAGTGACGATGAACTGGTCTATGCCGATTGCAGAGATATCTTCCTCGTAGTCTCTTGAGATGAAGGCAACGGTGATACTCTTACCGGTTGATTCGTGAACCCCCAGGCTTAAGCGCTGAACGGTATGTGACCCGGCGATGCTGTCTTTGATACCATTGCCCTGGCGCTCACGAGTTACCTCGACCGCGTCAAAGCAATCTCTCTCCACGATTTCAGAAGTGTATGCTCCCGCTTCCGACAGCCGAATATTGGGAAAAGAGATCGGCGCAGGCTTCCCGTTTACTTCGACGGCGAATGCGCCGTATCCGGGGGCCACGGTCACAAGCGCGTCAATCCTGTGGAGCCCATCGTCTTCCACGGGAACGTCGAAAGTGATCGACTGGTCCGCCTGCGAGGGTTCAAACAACACCTGGCCTTGCCCCGTCCACAGATTGAATCTCTCATCAGCCGATATGTCGCTTCGGGGCTGATTGCTGACTGCAGATCCCTCGCCGGCGGTATACGAGACATGTTCTGCTTCAAGCCAGGCGGTCTTACTGCCTTTCGAATTTGTATACACGTACAAACCGCCGATCGTGGCTGCCATCAGGAACCACCAGAGGCCAAGGCTCTTGAACCCCTTGTACTTGCCCTTCTCCGCCGCCGCAACACCCAGGGCACTCTTGGTCCATATGACGCCTTCGAGTTCTTCAGGCGGTTTCGGTTTGGTAAAGAAGGACAGTACGGTCAGCGTCAAGCAAGACAGGATAAACACGGCGAAGGTATGGTGCATGAAGTTATCATAGGGCTGCAGGCACGGGACCTTTGGAAAGAGCACGAATATGACTACGGGCAGGAGTACCGCGAAACCAAGCACCATCGTGAAGGTAGCAGCCATCGGCGTGATTCTCTTCCACATGATGCCCAAAAGGAAACACGCCGCAATCGGAGGGGCGACGTAGAAGAACACGGTCTGAATCAACTGGAACACGGTGACGCCGGGGAACGCCGCGATAATGAGCCCCACACTGATGCCAACGAGGATGATGACAAGTGCACTCAGTCTGCCGACGATATGCAGTTCTCTGTCAGTTGCCTTCGGCCTTATCAGTTCCTTGTAGAGATCCAGCGTGAAGATGGTTGCGGAAGAGTTGGTGATCGCACTCAGTGTGGACATCACGGCACTGGCCAATCCGGCAAGCACCAGCCCGACTAGTCCCGCGGGCAGGAACTGCTTCACCATGAACGGCCACGCCTGGTCGCCGTCACTGATCCTGGACTGGAACAGGTAGAAGGCGACGATTCCCGGGATGACCACAATAAACGGCAGGATCGCCTTGCTGAAACCAGCCATGACCACGCCCATTCTCGCGTCCCACTCGCTACGGGCGCCCAGGCACCTCTGCACCATGAATTGATTGGCACAGTTATACCACAATCCCACGGACACCAACCCCGAAACGAATCCGGTCCAGGGAATCATCTCGTGCTTGGACGAATAGAACATGATGAATTTCTCCGGCATAGTGTCCATCAACTGTCCCAGGCCGCCGGCATGATGCACCCCATAGACGCTCACAATGATGCCACCCACCATCAGCAGGCAGAATTGCAGTACGTCCGCCCACACGGCCGATAGCAGCCCTCCGTAG
Organism: uncultured Victivallales bacterium; assembly: GCA_964555035.1. Classification (GTDB taxonomy): domain Bacteria; phylum Verrucomicrobiota; class Kiritimatiellia; order UBA8416; family CAYOBW01; genus CAZKRK01. Next base: position 9,142 of record CAZKRK010000003.1, read on the forward strand.
ATGGTATACGTTCCCGCGGCCACAGCCAGAATCAGGATGCCCATCCAAACGTCTATCCGCGGGAAGAAGACATTCATGGCCTTGGCTCCCGCAAACATAACGCCGCCAAGCATGGCGATCACCAGGCCGATGATCATCACCACCGCGTAGATGTAGCGGCATGTCTTGTTAAACCGTTTCTCAAGAAACTCCGGCATGGTTGTTACATTGCCGCGCATGTAGAACGGCAGGAATATCCAGATCAGAGCGGTGAACGTTGCGGCGTTGGCCCATTCCCAGTTCGCGACCGCCATGCCATACAGGAACCCCCATCCCACCATCCCTATGAAATGCTCCGTTGAGATATTGGACGCGATGAACGAGGCCCCGATCGCGTACCAGGGCAGCTTCTTGGAAGCCAGGAAGTAGTCCGACGAGGATTTGGTCTTGCTACGTGCGGCAACCGCAACCGCGAACACAACGACACCGATGAAGTAGCCAAAGAAAATCAGCGCGTCCCATATACTCAAGCTCATGGATTCAGCCTTTCGCCAACAGCCCCACCCGGATGGATCAGGGCGAACTGATCGTTTGTGTAATCGGTCTCTTCAATGAGAGCCGTCTGCAAGGCGTCAAATATCGCCGACAGTACGATGAAGCTGGTTGTCCCCTGGCTGTTGTACTTGTCGGTCTCACGTTCGACATGCATCTTGATCACGATGTCGGAGCCCTGGGCCAGCGGAGACTCGGTGTCTTCGGTTATGCCGATGACGCAGACTTCTTTGCGTCTGCATATTTCAAGTATCGGCAGGAGCTCAGCGGTCTTTCCGCCACGTGAAGCCAGGACCATGACGTCCCCCTTCTTCAGGAACCCGCTGGCGCCATGCAGGGCTTCAGCCGGCGAGACAAACCTGGCCGGCAGCTCGATGCAGCACATCAGGTGCGCAAAATGCCGGCAGGCTATGCCGGAATGACCGCAGCCGCTGGCCGCAATCCGGTCAGCCTTCGCCAGCGCGGCCACCGCCTCTTCGAAAGCAGCTCTGTCGATGCACGTCAGGGCTTGCATAAGCGCGGAGGACTCGATGCCGAAGGACGCCTCCGCGTGTTTCCAGAGATCTTCTGTCATCGACTACTCTCCAATTATCTGAATGCTGGCCTGGCGTTCCCTGGCGCCGGTCTGATCGAAATCCACGAAGTAGATATGACCGAATTGGCCCAGCTCCAGCTTGCCTTCAAAGATCGGTATGCTTTCGCTTCTACCCATGATCGACGAGCGCAGATGCGCGTCAGTATTGAGTGTGCCCTGCCTGTCCTCGCCGTGCTTGGCCGCAAACACAAACATCTCCGGCCCGGGATGCAGGTACTGCCCTTCCTCACGACAGGTCGGTATGACCTGCTCGAATATATTCGTAAGATCCTGCTGAAGGCAGCTCAGCCCCGTATCCGCCCGGTCGATTGAATCTTCCTCAATCATCACAGCACAGGTCGTATGACGCGAATAGACGAGGCAAATGCCGGATTGGATGCCCGACTTACGGACCATCTCCTTCACCTCATCGGTGATGGTATGGAACGTCGGTCGCTGGCCGGTCGAAAGCAGCTTGAGCGTATCTCTGACGATCTTCATCTCTGTTTCCTCTCCTTCGTATTCAACTAAGCGATGCTCAAGAAAGGCCCCCTGGAGGGCGAGCGTCCCGCGAGCCGCGAGCGAGACACGAGCAGGATTGTGACAGGATCTGCGAGAAGCGCCTAACTGTCTCGGACTCGTGCGTCCCTCGTGCTCGGCTCGCGAGGACGCTCGCCCTCCATCCCTTGTTTCAAAACGTGGTTACGAGTCTCCCTTTTCGAACGCCCCTGCCAGGTCATCCTTCGCTCTACGGACATTGGCCATCATTTCGTCAAGCAGCTTGAGGGGATCCGGGGACTTGAGAATCCCGGAGGCTGACCCCGCCGCGTCATTGCCGGCCATGATGAAGTCGTAAATCTGTGCGCCCGTTGTAATACCGGCAGCTTGCTCCACCAGGATATCCGGATACAGCTCTTTAACCACCCTGAGGGTTTCTACGACGTAGCCCATGTCACTGGCCTGGTCGGTGCCGATCAACTCGCTCGGCTCGGGGTTGATGATATCGGGTTGAAACTGGGCAATGGCCTTTGTCTCCGCAATGGAATCGGCACACGCAAACGTGATCAGCCCGAGCTCATTGGCCCTGTCAATGGTCTCCTTGATCTGAGGCAGCGTCATCGGGCGTTCACAGTGGTTGAGCAATACCCCTTTTGCACCGGCGTCCCTTATCGCCTCCGGCAGCACATCCGCCATGCCCCGCCCGGGCCGCAAGGTATCCATGTATGGCGCGAAAACGAAAAGCCTGCCGGCGTTCTCCGCGATCCTGCGGATTTCGGTATAGGGCGAAATGAAGATCGCATCGATGTCATACTTCTGCGCACCCGCGTCAACCGCCATCGCATAATCGAATACCGCATCGCCATAGATGTAGTTCTTTACGCTGGTCTCGAAGAATGGCGGTTTGGGTAGGGTCTTCTGGTTCTTGGTCGTGGTCATATGCTTTCCTTCGTCATCTTCAGTCCTATCAAAGCCATGCAAGATCCCCCGGGCTTGTCCTGTCCTTTATACACGAGAGCCAAACCACTTCCTCGCGGAATCCCCGCCCCTTGCGGGCGGGAAGCTTCAGGTTTCAGAGCTACCCCGCCGAGACCCAGCTACTCCCGAGTCCCATAAGAGCGACGGTCGGGCGAAGCGCACCCCTCGCCCTATTCGGACTCAACTCCCGGGGAGGGTTGTCTGTCCGGTAGACCAGGAACCTGAAGCTTCCCGCCCGCAAGGGGCGGGGATTCCTCCCGGCGCCCGAAATCGTCACCCGGTACCTCTCCTCCCTCTCTTGTGAATAGAGGACAGGCCCGGGGGATTCTGACCCCCTCCACCTCATCCGTCCAATCCATATCTATCCGCGTACTCCCGATAGAGCCTCTCGTACAATTTGCTGCGTTCGTGATCCGGTTCTATGATTCGCTCCCTGGACTGGGTTCTCGAATAGCCATCCCTTTCATCACGGAAGATACCGATCCCTATGCCCGCCAGGATAACCGCTCCCATGGCGCCGGCGTGCTTTCCTGTTTCGGGGATACTCACCGGCCGGTTCAGAACATCGGCCAGGATGGATGGCCAGACGGGGCTTCTGGTCGGGCCGCCGGTCAGTACGACCCTGCCGGCGGGACTCCCCGTCAGCCGCATGAGTTCGTCCACGCGGTTCCTTGTAAGGAACACGATCCCCTCCATGAGCGCCCGGGCTATGTTCTCGGGGTCGGCCCTCTCTACGAGGTCCTTGTTCCGTTCATACGGCTGTTGGAACAGCTCGATGAAGAGACCGTCCGCCCCCGGCTTCGCCCGCTCCGCCAGCCTGTCAAACTTCGCAAACAGCGCTTCGCCATCATCCGCGGCGATGCAGTTATCAAGATACGCTTGCATCTTCTCGGCAACAGCCGTCAGGGCAAACATGGCGCCCCAGCAACCGGCAGGAGAGAGAAACGGGTCTATGAGCATCCGTCCTCTCAATCCCGTTTCCCTGTTCCTGATCGGCGAAAACACCACCCACGACGTTCCGGCGGAGATGAGCAAATCCCCTTCCTCGAACACTCCCGTACTTCTGGCGGCCGAGGGATGATCGAAGCTGCCGGTGACCACCCGGATTCCCGGGGCAAGCCCGGTGGCCTTGACGGCCTCAAGCGTCACTTCTCCGCAGACCGAGCCGGATGGCAGCAGCTCAGATAGCTGGTCCGCCTCCAACCCAAGAAACGCGAGCAACTCGTCGTTCCATGTGGATGCTCCCTGGTCTTGCAGGTAGAACGTCGTCGCCTTCGAGTGATCAACGACCAACCGACCGCAGAGCCGCTGGTAGAGATAGTCATTGAGCATGGTGAAATGGCGGGCCTTCCGCCAGGCTTCCGGTTCGGACTCCTTCAGCCAGCCAAGGTGGGCCAGGGGAAAGGTGCCGCCAAAGGGCCAGCCCGCGCCGCGGTATACACGCTCCGGATCCAAATCCGGCCACAGCTCGGACTCCCTGCCGGTTGTCCTCGTGTCCAGCCAGCTGATTGCGTTCCGCACGGGATTGTAGTCCTGGTCGAGGAGCAACGTGTTGCCGCTGGCGCCGCTCAGGCTGACGGCCTTGATCGCGTTTGGATTGCCGACCTTCGAAACCAGTTCATTGATCAGCGAGCATACATCCTCGAAGTAGCGTTCAGCGTCGAGCTCAACCCGCTGCTCTTCCGGACGGACCAGCTCTACCTGCCGGCTTGCCTGGCAGACCACATTGCCACCCGTATCCGAAAGCACGGCTTTCATGGCACTGGTACCAAGGTCAAACCCGATGAGGTATTCGCCTGTCTCGCTCTCGCTCATGCTTCAATTTGCTTCCATCTACCGGGCGTATTCAGATTCGTGAAGCAGAATACGCACACGCCAAGGTAACGCGCTACCCCCTCTTGCGCACAACTTCTTTCTTGTTTGCGCACGGGGAGGGCGCATCCCGGGACTCTGCAGCACCGGTCTGATTAGACCCCATCCGAAAAGGGGCGGCGGCCGATTTTGGCCTGAAACGCCAGGAGGATGGGGAGGCCGGAAGATTGTGGAGAGAGATTAAGTAGAAAGATTAGGTAGATACTCTTAATCAAACCTTAATCTTTTGCCCTAATCTTTCGCCTTAATCTTCTCCCGGTGATCTTCCATGGAACTCTCAACACCACCGACATTCACATCTCCACAACCCAGATATTCCGAAAGCGCACATGGCCACGGCTGCTTGTTCATTGTGTCTCTTGTGTCTCTATCGACTTGAGCAACTTGCTTGCGTTTTTCTTGAGCTCTGTATTGGCCGTGTCGGCCATGATCTTCTCAAGTGCGGGCTTCACCGCCTGTGCCTGGCTCTTGCCCAATGCGGCGCAGATCGTGTATGCCGCCAGCATGGCTTCTTCTCTTACATCCGGGTCGTCAAAGCGGTCCAAAGCCACTTTCAGTGCATCCACATGAGCCAACCCGCTCAGTCCGCTCAGCAACCCGCTCTTCTCCGGGCCGGTAACGGCAACGTCGAGGCCCCTGGTATAGCGCTGCATCAGGGCGACCGGGTCCTTACGTTGCTCAGTCAGGCGGGCCAACTGTGCCGTGTATGCCCGCAGAGCCAGAACGCCGTTGAGCGAGTCGGGTCCCCTGCCCGCCGTACGAAGCAGGAGCTCCAATACTACGTCGGGATCCGGCCATTCCTGCAGGGCCCGGATCGCGGCGCGCCTGATTTCCTTGTCTTCAGATGCAAGCGCTTCACCGAGGGTTTTCAACTCGGATTCCCGGGAAGCGGCAGAGGTTACCTTCGGCAGCATGGCAATCAGTTCCGCACGCCCCGGGCAATTGCCCTTCATCAACCACCCCACAACGAGTTCTGACCGCTCCGGAGAAGGCGCGCTGATATCGCCTGACCTGGACAGCGCAGCCATGGCTTTGGCACGCACTTTCCGGTCCGGTTCGCCGGCCAGGAATTCAACGATGGGAGCATAGGCAGAAGGTTCCCCGACCTTTGCCAGCACCTCCAATGCTCCAACACGAACATGGTTGTCGGCATCCTTCAATGTTCCCAGCAACACCGGCACACACTCGGCCTTCGGACAATTGCCGAGCAGCCTCACAAGCGATAAGCGTACGGAAGCCGAGGCGGGAGGCAGGGCCTTTTTCAGTTTCGCGGCAATCCTGCTTTTGCCAGGACTTCTTTCCAAGGATTGCACGGCACTAGCCAGGTCGCGCCCGGACACAACCGCGGCGATAAGCGCATCCGTAGCACGCTCATCATCAAAGCTGCCCAATGCGATCAGGGCGGCTCCGCGAACAATAGCGTTCGTGTCACCGGCCGCGGCCAGGACCGTGTCCAAACTGGCCGGATCCGCATGGGAGCCCAGCACACCCAGCAAATCCGCTTTGAGATTAGGATCCGCCGCGGCGATACTTCCATATGCTTTCTCGGCCTCCCGGCTTCCAGTGCGATCAGGGGAAAAGACGAGCTTGAGAACAGCGGGGTTTCGCTGGTCTGCGTCCTTTAGAACGTCCAGGATGAAGTCACGCTCGCCGGCCCCGCCGGCAAGCGCCAGCCCCATCAGCGCGTTCCCTGTCTGGTATCCGCCCCGCTCAACCAGTTCGCGATATATGGATGACGCCTCACGCCTCTTTCCGAGCTCCGCCAACCGGTCGGCATGAGCAAGATAGGCGTTGATCGCCGCCATCTTCGCAGCCTTCGAACCTTGCTTGATGCCGGCCTGAAACGGTGCGTTGAGCGGCTCGTCGCTCACGAGGGCAACCGCGTGCAGTGCTGAATTTCGAACCTGCGTGTCCCTGCTTGTCGCGAGATCGACAACCTGTGGCAGGCATGCTGAATCGCGACGTTCGGAAAGAGCATGAATAAGCGCAGCTTGACGTTCAGGGGCCGAGGTTTCGGCCAGGGCTTCGCGAAGCGCAACCGCGGCTTTTTCAGACGGGTTCCGCTGCAGCCCGAGAACGGCACGGGTATGAAACACCGGGTCCTCGTGGTTCAACAAGCTGACAAGATAGTCAACGCTCTCGGCCCCGCCGAAGCGTACAAGAAGCGTCAGTAACTCTGCCTTGAATGTGACCGGGAGGGCCTCGCTCTTCACGTGATCCATGACCGTTGTGCAAGCCTGCGCCCGTTTCTCGTCCATTCCGTTGCTTATGGCTTCTTCAAAGACCTGTACCAGCCCATTCAGGTTCTTCGCGCCAACGAGGGCATCGACGGGTTCCTCTGCATTCGCAGATCCCAGCGACAGCGCGCAGATGATGGACACTAAACGCAATGACAGTGCCTTGTTCATTCGGCCTGCTCCTGGCACTTAATCTCATTACGTAATCTCTCCCTGCCACGATGAAGGACTAAGTAATGTGATTAGGTAATGAGACAAAGTGCTTCATTCCCTATTCTACTAGATATGCCACGGCCCGCGGTACGGTTTGTCCATCAACCGGTTTGCCTCTGCGTCGTCAATAAACGCTTCCTTCTTCGCATCCCACTTCAAGGGACGCCTGAGCCGCTGGGCAATCTCGCTGCTGTGGCACAGGAACTCACTCTGGTAGGCTGCATCCTCATTGCATATCGGCCTCTCACGGGTCCGGATGCAGTTGTGCCACTCCCTGTAATGGCCGGCACCGTGGGGCATATCAAACGCGGCAAGGCCCTGTGCAAGTTCCGGTGGGTCCGTCCAGATGAATCCCCTTGCCATGGATTGAAAGAACAGTTTGCCTTCGGTGCCGATGATCGCAAAAGGGCCGCAGTAAGGCGCTCTCATGCCTTTCAGCCGATCCGGGATCGGCAACCCTTCAAACCCGACCTGCAGAAAGGCGCCGTCTGCGTACTTCCAGGTCGTGACGCTCTTGTACTCCTTGCCGTCCGCCGGATGGATCGCAACCGGACTTTCGGTTTCATATCCCAATACGTGCCGGACCGCATCGTTCGGATGGATCGCTCCGCCATTCACCATGTTGCGACCGAAATCAATATGCGTATGCCATCCAAGCACACCGCGCATCGCAAAGCTGTTGTAGGGTCGGTAGGGCGCCGGCCCCAACCACATGTCCCAATCGAGCATATTGGGGTTCATCGGTTGCGCCGGATAATGGATTTGCCCAGCCAACCGGTCATGCCAGGAATCACCGACTCCCGCTGCCACGATCTTCCCGAGTCGACCCTGCTCCACCAAGTGGCGTGCATACTGCACAATCTTGCTCGACGTTCGCTGAGTCCCATGCTGGAAAACACGCCCATTGCGTTTAACCGCATCGCGGATGGCGGCAGCCTCGCGGATGGTCGAGCTCATGGGTTTCTCACCAAACACATCCTTGCCGGCTTTGAGCGCCGCGCTAATCTGAATTGCATGCCACTGCTCGGTTGACCCCACGGCAATGGCATCAATATCGTCACGGGCCAACACGTCTCGAAAATCCAGGTAGAGCCCCTTCTTCGGATCCGGGTCACCCCCCAGCTTGTCCCGACGCACATCGCATTTTGCCAATACGACGTCGCACCGGACGCCCCGGGCCGGACCACCCAGCCCGATATTTGCGCTGGTTATCTTCTCGCTCGGCGGAAGTGCTCCCTTCCCCAGCACGTGCCGTGGCACGATGTTTATCGTAGCCATCGCGGCCACACGGGTCATGAAGCTCCGACGGGAGAATGCCGGTTTTGTTCTCATCACAGTTTCCGTTTCACGTCATGTACAGAGGAAGAGATATGGGTGTACGAGTATGTGTACGAGTACGAAAAGAACCCGCCAGTCACGTACTCCTACACATACTCGTACACGCGAATCTCCCCGTTTCCTCAACGTTGGGACACTACCGATTAGCGATTACCGATCACCGCTCCCCACCCGTCCGCGGTGCATCCTCGGCCTCCAGATCCCCAAGAACATATTGAATGCCCGCGAGATGATGGGACAGGACTTTCTCGTTCCAAAAGACAGCAGGATAGTGTCCCAATCCGCTGTAGAACACACGTCCCTTGCCATATCGATGCACCCAGCTTAGCGGGTAGTCCGCATCTTTGCCCGGACTGTGCGGAACATCCATCTTGGTCCTGGCTTTATCCAGCGACAACAGTACCCGGCTTTTGTCTCTCGAGAAACTCGTAAACACGTAGATCTCATCCAAGTGCGAAAACGACGCCTCGCCAAAGGAGCGAACCAGCGGATGCGCGGGCTCCTCAACGAGTACATATGATGGTTCGTTCGACCATGGGTGACTGATCGAAAAGCACCCGACCATATCGACGTATTCAGGCCAATCCGTGACATGTGCGGCACAGTGGATACCGGCGAACCCTCCTCCTTTGCGGATGAATTCGAGCAGGTTCTTCCTCTGCTGCGGATCGGGAACCACATTGCCACAGGGGTTGTTGAAGACAACCGCATCATACTTGGACAATGCGGCGAGGTCGCTGAATACGGAAGGGTCATCATCAACCGTAGCCGTATAAGCACCGGTTTTCTCGCCCATGAGTTTCAATGCCTGTCTTCCGTGCGGAATGGATGCATGAACGAATCCAATGGACCTGGAAAAGACCAGTATCTTGCGAGGTCTCGCTGGTTTGACCTGTGTTTTGACCTTCTGCACGGCAACGTTGATCTTCTCCATATCAGCCTCAGGCAAAGGTCCTGCAGTGACCCGCCGGCAGAGCCCCAGGATGATTAGGGCAGTCATGGACAGCAACTTCCGGCCTCCCGTCCGCAGAGCTGGCTTAGCGGTGGAACTGCCTGTGAAGAAGCGCTGTCTATCTCTCTCTATCGACATAGATCTTCCGCTCCCTTCGTAGCGCTATGCAAGGGCTGTTCGAAGAAGTCTCCTGGAGGGCGAGCGTCCCCGCGAGCCGAGTGCGAGGGACACGCAAGGGCAGAGACAGGGAAGTGATACCCGTGTATTCTGTCACATTTCTGCTCATGTCTCGCTCGCGGCTCGCGAGGACGCTCGCCCTCCATTACCTGTTTGAGGAAGGTCCAACGCCCCCCCCTTCGGGCTACCTCTATTTGCTCAATGGGTTCCACTTTTCGACGTACTCCATCCTCACCTTGCCGGTTGTCGGATCCAGGTTCAGGGGAAGTAGTAGATAGCGTGATTTGTTGAGGTCTGACCTGTCGGGAATCCACCACTGGTCGCACAGGGCCATCACCGTGTCGGATTCCGCGATGTAAATGAGATCGGTGACCTGGGAACTCCAGGTCTTCTTCTCGCTGATATACCCCTGTTTTTTGTATTTGCCGAGCGGCGAATCGGCCACCGCACAGAGCGTATCTGAACCCGCCCAGCCATGCACGCCCGACGCGACCGCGATGTACTTGCCTTTGTATTTGATCATGGCGGGTGCTTCATTGCCCCCACCGAAGATCACGACGCCATCCCTATTGCTGGTCAGATAGTCATCACTCAGGCTGTCGATACGGATCGCATAGCGCCAGCCTCCGCCCCCTTCCGGCTTTGAGTGATCGCAGTAAATCACGTACGCTTTGCCATCGTCATCCTGAAACGCGTCCATATCCGAGGCGAAGCCGTTGGAGGTCCCCATCTCGCGGGGTCCCAACGGGGTGAACGGTCCTTCCGGATGATCAGCCGTGGCGACCATCAGGAACGAGGCGGGCATCGCCAGAAACCAGCGATACCACATCACGTATTTCTTTGTCGTTTCGTTGTAGATCACATGCGCCCGACCGGTGGCACCCAGCTTGCCGAAACCGTTCGCCGGGCGGGGCAGGCACACTCCCTTGTAGGTCCAGGTCTTCAGGTCGATGGACCGGTACACCTGCACCCCGTTCCACACCGGCCCGTCGGTCACACGAAACTTGCCCTTGGGGTTATTGGCATAGCTGCTGCCATACCAGTAAAAGACCCCGTTGAACCGTGCAATGCCCCCGTCATGCGCCGCGATATGACGCCCCTCCGTATCAACCCAGTCCGTCCCGTTGGTGATGGACACCGGAGCCGGCTCCGCGGAAGCGTTGTTCGAAACGCATAGAGCGACGCAAAAGATGCTCAAGGCGAATAGTTCTAACATCAGACCGTTACTCATCTTCATCTCCTCCTCTTGGCGCGCGGAGAATGTTGTTGCTTAGTCCACACAGCCTAAGCCGTTCCCCGTCGAAGCATCTACCCGCATTTGCGCACAAGTTCTTTCCTGTTTGCGCACGGGGTGTATGCGGGAATTGCGCGGGAAAGGGAGAAACAGCCTCCCGCCCTTCGTCTTTACCATTGTCTGTACCTTAATCTGTTCGGAAAGAGACACGGGTAAAGACAATCGTAGAGACAGCGGTGTTGTGTTGTGTGTGGGGGTACGCATCACGCGCCTTGTTTGCGGCGCCATTCGGGCTTGCCCCCGTCACTCTCTGATGCTTGGGCAGAAATGTGTGTACGACGTGAGGCATACATGCTGGCTTCATCTTGGATCAGATAGGAGATGGCCATGGCAACCGTGACTTTGAAGAGACAGACGCGATTGAATGTCCGTGCCACTCAGGAGCAAAAGGACTTGATTGCCCGTGCGGCACGCATGACCCACTCCATCATCAGCGAGTTCGTTCTCGGCCGGGCATACCGCGACGCGCAGGAGATCCTGGCGGAGCAGAACGACTTCAGGTTGCCGGATCGCCAGTGGCGGGCGTTCAACCAAGCCCTGGATGCTCCCCCTAAGCCCATTGCCGCCCTGCGCCGACTACTTACCGAAGACGGGGTCTTTGATGGCTGAGCTCTCGCCTCCCGTTCCGATTGAGAAGCAACACGACTGCGGAGCGTTCGACTGCGGACAAGAAGCGCTCAACGCGTACCTGCGCCGCTATGCCCTGCAGAACCACCACTCCGGCGCTGCTCGCACGTACGTCGCCGCCAACGATAAAGCGTCCGCCATCCATCTTGCGCGGCTCCAGTGTCTTTCCGCCTTCCAGTACAGATCGTCCGGCTTGTCCTGTCCGTAATGGAGCGCGTTTATCGCCGACGCGGCGATCCCACAGAACCTCGTCGGGCGCGTGTGCATCAGCCACGGTTCACGGACACGAATGTCGTCCATCAGCATCTTAAGGATCTCCTTTCGGCCCTGCTCCCTCATCACCTGGGGCACTGCGCCGTTAGCGATAACCGTCAATACCCGCGCGCGCGCTTCCGTCTCGGGCAAGGTCGTGGTGGTGTCAACATGATGGGGGAGCATGGGGATGTGGACTTCAGACTGTTTTCTCCCCGCGGCGGAAAGGACGCGATGTATCGCGAACTGACATGTAGCGCATCGCCCTGCCCCTTCACGCCTGCCTTCTGTTTTCGCTTTGCCATGTTGCTGCCGGGACCCTCTATCGCAGGGGCTTCATCTCAGCACCTTCGAAGAGCAGGACGCTCTCGCGTTTCGCCCTGCGAATCAGCGGCTGCGTGAAGCCCGACTTCGAGAAGAGCGCATAGTGAAGACGGTATGCGCTCAGAACGCGCTGGCCCTTGCCTTTCTCGATGAGCTCGTCCAGGACGGACTCGCTGACGCGCCTGGATGTCCATTTGCATTCTCCGAGCAGGGCAACGCGCTCCGAGTGGTTGACCGCGGCAACGTCAATCTCCGCGCTTCGCCGCCATGATCGGCCCACAGAATCTGAAGAACACTGGCAATGCCCGGATACGATTCCAGCAGGTAGGGGAACTCGTCGATGACTAACCGGACTCGCCTATGACAACTCAGCTCAAAGACATGCCGCAAGGCAGCTTCCCAGTCAGCAAACCGTGCACCGGCAGGCATCTCACCCAGGTCAGACTCGGCCAGGATGCGAGAGAACTTCTCCAGCAACACGCCGGGGGAGCTCTTGTGCGCCACCCAGTATGCCGACGGACACCCGGAATGCCTCGAAAGCCAGTGGGTGATGAGTGCCGTCTTTCCGATGCGCCGTCGCCCATAGATCACAACGAACTGTGCCTCGGGCTTCCGGTCGAGTTCGTCCAGCGCCGACAGTTCCTTCTTTCGGTTTACGAATCTCATTCTATTCACTCCAGCAGTAACTTACCCGATATGTGGTAAATGTAACATCCTGGAGTGCTGTCGTCAACCCCCGGCCCCCGACCTCACCGGCGGAGCAGTCACCCAAATTGACAGCTCAACGATACTGACTGAAGAACAACCCTTGTTGGCGCTCGCCTCGTCCGCGGCACCCTTTGCCCGCCCCGAAGTCGAAGTCCGCCGTGGCGGTCACCGTACCGGATTCGAGCACGTCGTCTCCGCTCCGCAAACTCCACTGATACACCGCCCCTTTGCGAACTTCAAAATAGTCCCTTTGTTCAGACTCGTAGCCCCACAGCGGTCTGCTCGCGTGCTCATAGCGAATGACCTGTCGACCCTCGAGCGCCCGTTTGCTGACCATCTCGGGTTCAGGCAGAGATTCCACGACCTTGGCAGGAGCGACCGATGAAAACGCAGGGATCTCCTGCGTCCCCGGACGATCCGGCAGAAGTGAGTGTCGGGGGGGGCTGCCGGCCGGGGCCGGTTCCAGCGAGAGCACCACGGCCGGCTCCGTGGGCATGTCGTACAGGAACTCTTCGCCGTACCTGTAAACACCCAAGTCGATTCCCTCGCGCGGATAGATCTCTTTGACCTGGTACGGTGACTCCGGGTCCTCTTCCAGCTTCAGCCAGCGATTGATCGGGATCGATGCCCGAAGAGCCGTGTTTTGATTGATCCCTTTGTCGAAACCGCCGCGAAAGAGAAACACAAAGCCACGATCCTTGATGATGTGGGCGCTGCCGTCCAGCGGCGAATGGCCCGGACTGTCAAAGAGGTCGCGTTTGACCGTGAGATACTCGAGGTGGTCCGAGGCCCAGGCCCGCCACTTCTTGAAGAACTCCCGGTTCTCCTTGTTTCCGAATTGCGGATAGGCCTGGCCGATCATGCAGTAGTTCGCAACGCTGAGCCCTGCGATCACGTTAAAGCGAAAGCTCTTCGGATCCTTGCCGAAGAGATCAAGGGAGTTCTTGTAGACAGGTCGGAAGCGATCGTTCTGCTGGTGCCAACTCTGCAGGCGGTTCATGTCGGCGCCGTGAGTTTCGTAATAGTGGTAGGCAGAATCCAGATGCCGCAAGGCCCAGGGTCCGCCACGGTGTAGACCGTAATAAGACTCCAGGCAGACTTTTGGATAACGCTCTTTGAGCTTCTTCAAGAAGCCCATGATGTTCTTCCATTCCTTGTAGCGGTTGTCGCCGGGCAGATGTCCGTGGTTCCTGGCATAGCAAGGGTCTGGCCCGGCGCCTTTGTTCCCGGGGCGGTAATGGCCCACTTCCCAAAAACTCAACCATCGACCGTCCCACCCCCACCAACGTGGTTTGTACGTCTTAAAGACGTGGTCGGTAATATTGAACATATGCTCCGCGTACTCATCGCAGGCGAAGCATGACGCCTTACGCTTAAATAGATACTCGCAGACGTTCCCGTTTTCGTCGATCGCGGCCCACTCGGGATGATCCTGAAAATAGACGGTAGCAATAGAGAAACTGTTGACGTGCACACCGATCTTCTTGCCGTATTCATGAAATCTCTCCATGGCCTTCGGCAAGACAAACTCAGGCGCGTATTCATCCTCTTTGAAATTATCCAGAAGCACTTTCGCCTTTGCCTGGTCCGCGTGGTCCAGACCCTTGGTGATGGCGCCGGGGCCCGGCATGCCGGCGACTCCAGTGTCTTTGGGAAAGCCCATGGGGTTGGTGCGCATCTTATCGACGTACGGCGGACTCAGTGGGTGCACGCCGCGCCCGTACCAGGTGTGGGCGGTCATGACATCGTGGATGCCCGCTTCTTTGAGGTAATCGAGAATCGAAGGCTCGACGCTCCAGAGCCCGGCCCACCAGCCGTTTTGCCAAACCCAGTAACCTTCTTCTGGAAGGGTGAGGTCATTGGGCAGAACATGGCGCATGAACTCCTTCATCGCCCACACTTCGCCCCAGTCCAACGTCTCCAATGGAACGTCCTTGATCGGATTCGGCATGCCTCCTTTGAAATGCTGGCTGAGCCCACCGAATTTGCTTATCAACGGGTAACGTCCTCTCCCGGGGTAGGGTCCCTGCGAAACGCGGTGGATCCCTTCCTTCCGATAGACGCCGATGAAGTACTTTTCGCTTGTGTTCACTTCGCCCTCGGCGACTTGGTAGTTGGGCTCGTAGCCGAGACGAAAGCCCTCTTTACCTTTCCGCGTCAGCTCCCAGTACGGATATTCAATCCCGGCGAAGCAGCCGCCCTTCTCTCCGCGCAGAAAGAGATTGATCGGGCAATGCCAGATCGTGTTGTCGTCGTGGAAATGGATCTCAGAGAACACCGTCGTGGTCATGTCCTCCAGGAACACGGACTTGAGGAAGTACGGTTCGCCATCCGACGCTTTGACTGTCAACCACTTCTCGACAAAGTGGTCGCCGGTGCCAAGACGATAGTGGAGCGTGACATCGAGCCCGTTGCCGGTAAAGCGCAGTTCCGCTCCGTCCTGCGTTGTCTTGACCTTAGGGACTTTCGTTGCTCGAAACGACCCCGTGTCCGTGACGACTTCGAACCCGATCCCGGAGAATGGGTACGTGACCCCCTGCTCCTTATCGCGGATGGCGCGCAGCGCGCCGCTCTGCCGATCGATCTCTACCGCGATGCGCGGGTTTTCCAGTCCAAGCGCAGACTTGCCCACTGCTTCCGCCGCCCCACACACGAGACTTGCGCATAGCATCACACCGATACCGACAATGACTTCTGCTGTTGCTGTCTTCATGGGGTTCTCTCAACCTTAACGCATCCGAGGTTCCATACAGCCTACGCCTCTTTCCACCGACCGGTCTACCGCCTCTTGCGCACAAGTTTTTTCCTGTTTGCGCACGGGAGAGGAGGCGTGTCGGGGCTGCTTGAGAGATCGGCAGGCCTGGGACTGTCTCAGGTATCGAACCGCGGCTGGCGTCTTCTGCGGGACAAGATTGAGTAGAGAGATTACGTAGATAGATTAAGCCTAAAAAGAGCAGTTGCCCGCAGATGACGCAGATTGACGCAGATAGAGTCCCGAATCCGCGTTCATCTGCGTCATCCGCGGGCAACTTCTGCCTCATCCGGCTTTTCACCAAATGGGTGCGTCGTGTGACGTCGCCATCGTCAATGTTTGCAGACGTTTGCGTAGGAATCGGCGGTTCAACTGCCGAATACAGGCTTAGTCTATCTACTTCGTCTTCCCCTGCGCCTGAGAAGACGGGGGTAAGGACTGTGGCAAAGACGAGGCTGCGGGGAGTCTACTCCCCGGCAAAGTCAAGCAGGTACAAAACCACGCCCGTGTGGCAGCTGTACCACCATTGGTGGTATTGGAAGCCGACCACAATCCGGTTGTCGGGCTGGAGGTAGTAGGTGATGTAGTTGGCGGTCTGGATGGCGCGCTGCCGCATTGTTTCGTCGCCGGTGGCTTCGGCAAGATCATGCAGCATTGAGGCCCAGTTCAGGCTGTGGATGCCCATGACCACGTTGCACTGCAACTGCTCGCGGATCCCCTCGGCCGGCTCGAAGCCCTTGATCTTGTCCAGGAAGATCTTCTCGACCCAGTCGTTGAGCTCCTTGGCGAGCTCCAGGTAGCCGTTGTCGTCCGTCCGTTTCGCTAACAGGTAGCGGATCGTATCGAGACAATCGTAGTTGGTGCGGCCCTTGGGACTGGCCACGATATCCTCGTAGAAGCCGCGAAACTCCTTGGTTTTGATGGGACCGTTCACCAGCCAGTTCCAGGTCAGGTCCCGGTTGGCCTTGTAACGGTCGTTGCTGTTGGCCGCGTCCAGCTTCTCGAACAACGTCACGGCGTAGATGACACTGCTGGTGTACTCCTCGATGACCTTCTCGGTCTTCGGGTCCACGCGGAACGGCCAGGTGCCGTTCGGACGCTGGCGAGCGGCGAGCGTGTGGCCGATGGCGTTGGCCGCTTTCAGGAACCTGGCTTCGCGGCTGGCTTCGTGCAACTGGAGATACGCCAGCGCCATGATGGCCGCCTTGTCGGGCATCAGGCCGGTCTTGTCGCGGAAGCCGCCCGGCTTCTTCTGCTCGTACGTGCTGTAGGGCAGGTTGCCGTAGGCCCAGTCGCCGGGCGTACTGTGGGCGATGTCCCAGTCGGCAAGCTTGACTGCTTCCTTCAGTGCCCGGGCGTCGTCCGCATAGCGCCAGTAGCCGATCAAAGTCCGGATCATGAGCGCGTGATGGAAGGCCGGGTAGGACACGAACCGGTCCACGGAACGCGGAAACGGCACGCCGTTCTGCTGTACGTTCGAGTAGTAGACCCAGGGCATCTGCACCGTGCCGTTTTCATCGAGCAGCGTGTCGGTCGCCTTGAACCACTTCAGATGATCGTCCAGAATGAACGACATGCCGCGACGGATGGTTTCATCATAGGATTGAAGCGGCAACAGCTTCCCTTCCGCGTCGCGCTTCCGCGGGGCAACCGTCATCATCTGCCGCCAGTCAAACGGCTCGGAGACAGGGACCTCCACGGCTTGTGCTTTCTCGAATAGCTCGGGGGGATACATGCCATTGATCTCCTTGCCGACCACGCCGTCACACAGCTCCTGCCCCGCAAGCCGAACGTGGGCCTGGTTTGGCGAAGCGTCGGGCGTGGCAGCGCCGTTCTCCGTCAGGATGTCGAACGGGTAGTGTCTATGGGTCGAGGCCCGGGCCGGCGCCGTTCCCAGCGACAACACGCAAGCAAGCATGACGATACGTAACTGTAGTGCTCTTTTCATTGTGACTCCATTTGACGCTGCGCTAGCGCTTTCCATAGCGCTCCACAAGCGTGTCGGCCTCCTCGACCGAGCGTGCTTCAATGACGGCAAACAGGCGGTTCTTGTCCAAGGCGCCGCACAGCGCGTCAAGTTCCTTTACGAAATCGGCGTCGCCGCCGTGCGCACCTGCGTAGAACACCTGAACGCTCTTGCCACCGTCCTGGATACGTTTCAGGAGGGGCAACCACTGTGACGGGTGGGGCTGACCGGCGCCCTGGATCCACTGAACGCAGTTCAGCTCTTCGATCTCCAGCAGGCGCGGCAGATGCCGTACGGCATCGGGACCGTCGAGGTGGTACATCGATCGATCAACGTGCCCGATGGTACCCCGCGTATCCTCCAAACAGAATTCGACAAACATCTCCGGGCCGATCATACAGCTGAAGTCGTTTTGGCCGATGCAGGCAAAGCGCTGTTCACTCCATCCCATGGTCCAGTTTGAGGTCCCCTGACCGCCGGGAAGAACCATCTCCGACACCTGATCCACAATTTCCTTCCAGAGCCGGGTCATCCGCTTCATGGCCTGCTGAACCACTTCCGGTTCCTCCAGCATGTCGATCATGAGATTCTCCTGCCCGCGCATCGCGGCCAGACCATCGACTCCCGTATGCAGATCCGGGTAGGCGGTGACCCATTTATCCGCGCCGCGCTCGACGCTCGCCCGGAGAATGTCGAGATAGAGACGCCACCATCGGTTGTCCGGATCGAGTTCAAACGCGGGATAGGCATCGACACCTTTCACGAAGGGATGAACCCAGGACGTGCTATCACGCGGCTTCAGATCCATTTCCGCCCCAAGCCACGCGGCGAACTGGTCCGGCCCAAGCCATGGGTGAAACACTGGCAGTGAGTCCCCCGCAAAGCGAGTGTGGGCCAAGTCGTACTCCCCCTTGTCCAATACGTAATCGACATCGGTCCACAGTCCCTCCTCGGTGTCCGGCTCGGTCGGCGGAACCCCGCGCGTCGCGTTCGGAACCGTGATCCACAGCAGCGGTCCCTCATCAAGACCACCGTCCCAAAAGGCTTCGTTTCTTGCGCAACGACAGGCCAGATCGCGTTCGTCAATCCAGATCGATTTCATACGCCTCCGTTCTTGCCTTTCTCTTGGAAATCTCACACAGCGTACGCCTCTTTCCGCCAGACGGTCTACCGTCTCTTGCGCACAAGTTCTTTCCTGTTTGCGCACGGGGAAGTGCCCGTGACCGGGGACAGGCGAGATCCCCCGGGCTTGTCCTGTCCTTTATACGCAAAAAGGGGAGGAGAGGAGCCGGGTTACGATTTCGGGCGACGGGGAGGAATCCCCGCCCCTTGCGGGCGGGAAGCTTCAGGTTCTTCGGCTACCGGACAGACAACCGTCTCAGGGAGTTGAGTCCGAATAGAGCGAGGGGTGTGCTTCGCCCGACCATCGCTCTTGCGGGACTCGGGAGTAGCAGGATCTCGGCGGGGTAGCTCTGAAACCTGAAGCTTCCCGCCCGCAAGGGGCGGGGATTCCGCTAGGAAAGTTTGGGCGGATTGTATCGCTGACCGCCTTCGAGCGGTTGAGGAGGCCTGACATTGCGGGAAAAGGGAGTGCGTTGACTTTTGTGCATAAAGGACAGGACAAGCCCGGGGGATTCCCATCCCTTCAACCAGCTCAATCCAGAACGGATCTTCCACATCCATAGCCACGCCCAGATCATTCCTCTTCCCGCCGATCTCGCGCATATTCGCTGGGACACCGTTGTCCTTTTCTGCTATGTTGACGACTCAATACACGCCCATCTCCGTGCTTGCAGGAGATCGCGGTAACTCGTGGAGGTCCCAATGAGATGCTCATTCCCCTCTCGACTTTGCTCGGCGCTGTTGACAGCCGCCGTCATACTGCCGTCGCTCTTGGCGCTGCCCACCGTCGGCGCTCCTGCCAAGAACGCTGAGCCTCCCCTCAACGCAGACCTGCCGCCTACGGTCATCCGGTTCGAGTGGCTGCGACACGAGCATCAGAAGCCAAACGAGAAATCACCCCGCGCCAGGACCAGCCAGACCAATCCGTTCCGAAACAACTTCGAATCGTTGCGCCTGGCGATAGAAGACCTGACAGACACGTTCGCCGGCAAATACCCGAACGGAAAGAAGTACCTCGCCCGGCTGGACAGAATAGAGCATGCGGTGAAAGAGACGGAGGCGCCGCTCAAACCGCTGGCCGACGAGTTTGACAGGCTATTCAAAGAGGCGTTGCTGGCCAACCCGCTGATCGACTTCGACAAGCTCCTCTTCGTGGACTCACATCACCCGATGACGCCGCGCAACTGGCTCAGTCTGGACAGCATTGGCGGCACGACACGTGAGGGGGGTGTTGCCTTGAAGGTACTCTCGCCGGTCTCGCCGGACGGGGAAGTGACGACGGTCTTCGTGCCGCCGGAAAGACGCAACCTGATCGCGATCGACTTGCACTGGGACGCGAAGAAACTGCTCTACACGGCAACGGGTCTTACCGGACGCGGAATGCAGCTTTTCGAAGTGGACCTGCCGCCGAAAGTGGACCCTGACGCCGGCGGACCGATCGTCCGCGAAATCGAGACCATTACGTACCAGGACGTGAGCAACTACGACGCCTGCTACTGTCCGGATGAGTCGATCGTATTCGTCAGTACGGCAACGATGAACGGCGTGCCTTGCATTCGCGGCGGTTCCCCGATCGGCAACCTCTACCGGAGGAAGCCGGACGGCACGATCGAACGGCTGACGAACGACCAGGACCACGACTGGCATCCGACGATGCTGCCCAACGGTCGCGTGATGTACCTCCGCTGGGACTACACCGACACGCCTCACGCCTTCAACCGGGTGATGTTCTCGATGAACCCGGACGGCACGGGACAGGCGGCGATGTACGGCAGCAACTCGTACTGGCCCAACTGCATGTTCTACCCGAAACCCGTTCCCGGCAGCCCGACGAAGTTCGTCGCGTCAATCGTCGGCCATCACTCCGGAACGGTCGGCGGCATGTTCCTGTTCGACACGGCCAAAGGCCGTTTCGAAGCGGACGGCGTGGTGCAGCAGGTCCCCGGCTACGGGAAGGACGTCTTCCCGCGCATCGCCGACGGCCTGGGCTACCGTGACCCGAAGGTCACGTCGACTCACCCTCTTTCCGAGAAGTACTTCCTTGCCGCCTGCTGGCCCGGCAACGGCTGGCATGGGAAGAAGCAGGGCATTTTTCTGATGGACGTATTCGACAACGGGCTCGAACTCTGCAGCATCGAGGGGCGCAGCCTGCTGGAGCCCACACCGTGGAAGACGCGCAAGCGCCCGCCGGTCATCCCCGACAAGACCGATCGGACGGCAACCACCGGCACGGTGACGCTCAACAACGTGTATTACGGCGAAGGCACGAAGGGCGTACCCGGGGGAACCATCAAGAGTCTGCGGGTCTACTCCTACAACTACGCCATGCGCCGGATGGGGGGACAGTCCGACCGCGTGGGCATGGACGGGCCCTGGGATGTTCGCGTGATTCTCGGCACGGTTCCCGTCGAGGCTGACGGCAGCGCCAGCTTCACGGTTCCGGCCATGACACCCATCGCCGTTCAGCCACTCGACGCGGAAGGCAAGGCGGTCCAGTTGATGCGAAGCTGGTTCACCTGCCGTCCGGGCGAGGTGCTTTCGTGCGTGGGCTGTCACGAGAACGCGAACGCAACGCCGGAACTGCAGGCGGCCAAGGCGGCCCTGCGCAAACCGTCGGCGATCGCCCCCTGGTACGGACCGGCGCGCGGGTTCAGTTTCAATCGTGAGGTGCAGCCGGTGCTCGACGCGTACTGTATCGGTTGCCACCACGGCGAGACCGATCGCACGTGCGCGGATGGGCACAAGATCGCCGACCTGACCCTGAAACCTGACATGGTCGTGTACGGGCGGGGCGCCTACCGGAAGATGGAGCAGCGCAGGATCCACCTGGACAAGAAGAACAAGACGCAGACACCGAAGGTGGTTGAGAAGAGTCTCCTGGAACAGATCGGCGAACCTGTTCTGTATAGCGACGTGTTCGCGGAGTCAAAGGGCAAGACGTACGGTGGCATGCATTTCCCCCCTGCTTACCTCCACCTTTTCCGCTTCGCCAGAAGCGCTACACTGGAAAGTGACCTGCACCTGCTGACACCGTACGACTACCACGCCGACCAGACCAAACTCGTGCAGATGCTCAAGAAGGGACACCACGGCGTTCGACTGGACCGGGAAGCCTGGGACAGGATCATTACCTGGATTGACCTGAACACGCCGGCACACGGAAGCTGGCAGGAGATCACGAATCCCCAGTTCCCGCGGGACTATGGAAAGAAGCGGGCCGAACTGATGGCGAAGTACGGGGGCATCGGCTTTGATCCGGAAACCGCCGTGGACCTGGCGAATGCCGGCGCCACGATCCCGAAGATCGACGCGATCATGCCCGGCAAAGTCTCCCGCCCCGCCGCCATCCGTGACAAGTATCCGGCCGGGGCGGACGAGAAGTCCCTCGTTGAAGCGAAGGATCCCGAGTCGGGCAAACTACGGGAGATGACGGTTGATCTCTCGAACGAGAAAGCGGTTCTGGAGGAGAAGTACGCGAAGATAAAGGACCCACGCAAGCGGCCCAGGGTAACGCCTGAGACGCTCAAGATGGCGTTCGCGCGCATTCCGGCCGGATCGTACGTAACCGGCAACGCAGACGGCAGCGAAGATGAGATGCACGAGCAGAGAGTCACAGTAGACGAGCCATTCTGGATCGCCACGCGGGAGACGGCGAATGAGTTGTTCAACCTGTTTGACCCGACGCACGACAGTCGTCTGGACAGCAACGAACGACTGCATTTCGGGGACGGGATTGTACGAGGATTCCCCCTCAACCAACCTCTGCAACCTGTGGTCCGCGTCACGCAGCGGCAAGCCCTGGCCTTTTGCGACTGGCTCTCAGAGAAGACCGGCAAGACGTGTACGCTCCCGACGGAAGAACAGTGGGAGTGGGCGGCCCTGTTTGGAGGCTGCGACGAGAACGGCTACGCTGACACGGATTTCAGCAAGGTCGCCAACCTGGCGGACAAGTCGTACCTACTCAAGCATGCCAGCGGCGAGATGCCGATGTGGCGTCCCTGCATGCTTGGCTCAGATGACGGCACAAGAGTATCGGCCAAAGTTGGAACCTATGCGGCAAACGAGGTGGGGGTTCATGATCTGATCGGCAACGTGGCGGAGTGGACGGTGACGCCCTGGCATCCGCCCAGGGGAATCGGCGGCCTGCCCCGCGTAGTCGCGAAAGGCGGCGCCTGGCGCGACCGCCCCAAGACAGCAACACCGTTTTCGAAGATGCCGGCGCGCCCGGAGCTGAAGTTCGTGGACGTCGGATTCCGGGTGATTATCGAGGATTGAATGTCAGTGTGTGGGTATGTGAGTGTGTGAGGACAGAAGCAGCGAGGAAAGAAGGAGGAACAGAATGAAGTGCAGGTTTGGATGGATGACGGTTGTAGTGGCAATGGCGGCGGTTCTGGCGGCATCGGCGGCGGACAAACCGGCTGGTGCGATTGACTTGTTTGACGGCAAAAGCCTCGCGGGGTGGGAGCACTACCTCGTTAAACCGGACGTCAAAATGGCCGATGTGTGGAGCGTCCGGGACGGGCTGCTCATCTGCAAAGGCAAGCCGATGGGGTACCTTGCCACGAAGAAGGAGTACACCAATTACAAGCTCGTCGTGGAGTGGCGGTGGGCACCCGGCAAGAAGGCCGGTAACAGCGGCGTGTTGATGCGGATTACGGGCGAGCCGAAAGCGTTGCCGAAGTGCGCCGAGGCACAGCTCAAGAGCGGTAGCGCCGGGGACATCTACGGCTTCCACGGTTTCAAGGTCAAGGGTGACGCCGCCAGGCTGAAATCCGCCCACGGCGAGATGATCGGGCAACTCTCGGGCGTATCGAAGATCAAGGGCAACGAGAAGGAACCGGGCGAATGGAACCGATACGACATCACGCTCAACGGCGGGGATCTGACGCTCATCATCAACGGCGAAAAGGTCAACGAGGCGACCGGCTTGGACATCGTGGCCGGGAAGATCGGCTTTCAGTCGGAAGGCGGCGAGATTCACTTTCGCACGATCCGGTTGATTCCCCTGGAAGACGCAGTCACATCGCGGGATGACGGAAAGACGCGCGTGCTCTTCGTTTACGGCGGGGCCCATCACTCCCCGATAACCCCCTACATCAGAATGCTCGATTCCATGGAAGGGATTGAGTGGACACCGGCCCTGATGCCGCAATCGGCCGGAATGCTCAAACCGGGACTGGAGAACGAGTACGACGCGCTGCTCATGGTTCAGATGATGGGGGAACGCTGGGGACAGCCCGAGGCCACCCCGGAGCAGAGAAAGGCATTTGACGCACTGCTCAAGAAGGGTATCGGAGTCGTGGCGCTGCACCAGGCCATTGCGACCGAACCGGGATGGGTGGAGTCTCCCATGATCGTGGGCGGCGTCTGGCGTAACGAGGAGTATGAGGTCGGCGGAAAGTCCTACCCCAAGTCGGGATGTCTGCACGATACCGACATGAACATCAAGGCCTGCGACCCGAATCATCCCATCGTCAAGGGGGTGCCGGAATTCGTCATCAACGATGAACTCTATCTCGATATCTACAAGGCCGAGGACAACGTACCGATACTCGTGACCGATCACCCCCAGGCCAAGGGACGCAAGGAAATCGCGTGGACCCGTACCTACGGGGCGAGCAAAGTTTGCTACTTCCAGCTCGGGCACATCCCCGCGAAGACCTGGGCCCGCCCCGACTGCCGCCGCATCGTTCGCCAGGGAATCCTCTGGGCAGCAGGTGACGTGGCGGCAGAGTGAATGTAGAGCGATAGCAGACTCGATCCCGCAACGCTCGAACGCTTGCGAAGGGAAAAGGCGATGGCGACTTGGATCAACACCCCGGCCGCGACGATTCTCTCACCAGACAACGGCAACTGATGACAGCCGAATGCCTGCTTGCCGCCGCACATACGACGCAGTATTATCCAGTAGTGAGGTGATGGACATGGGTTGCCACCACGAGACAACCGGAGTGATTGAAAAAGGCGCTGTCAAGTTGCCGGCGGGAGTTCGGATTGCTGAGGGAACGACCGTGCGAATCGCCTGGGAAGATGCACCTTCCTCACCGAGCATGCCTTACGATCGCCGGCCTCTGACGGAAGGGGACGTCCGTGCGGACATCGCGTGGGCGGTCAGGGAGCGTCCGACAACATGATCGTTATCGCCGACGCCGGCCCCATTCTGCACCTGTATTGGGTGAACGCACTGACATGGGCACTGCCACAACAACCAATAGAGGTCGTTGGCGAAGTGTGGGACGAGGTGAACAGGCATGCGCCGGACGCGTTGCTGGATGACCGGTTGCGGCGGTGCCACACGGAGGGCCCACCCTACCCCCGCGAGTTGTCGTCGTGGTCACTTGATCCGGGTGAACTCGCGGCCCTGAGCTGCGCGATGCGTAGCCGGGAGAGAGACGAAGTCCTGGTGCTGTGTGATGAGCATGAGGCGCGAGATGCCTGCGCTCACCTGGACATCCCGGTAACAGGTTCTATCGGCTTAATCGTGCGTGCCTGCCATGCGGGACATGTGAACACGGAAACGGCCGAAGCAGCCCTCCGCGAGTTGCCACGGCGGGGACGTCTACACGCCACCGACGAACTGATTGAGATGGCCGTCGGGATGCTTGCCAACGCGTGACTCCCGCGGCAAAGCAGACCGCCCGCAGTCGGTATGCCCAGGCCATCTGTCCCGCACCGCTCTTCACCTTCCTCGTCACTCACCTGATCAAGATGATCAATCCGGGCTTCCCGCTGGCAACGGGTGCGTCGCCGTTGGCCAGGGCGGTGACCTGGCCCGGGGTCAGGGCGACGTCATAAATGGCGACGTCGTCGATCCTGCCGTCGAAGCCGTCGCCGTAGCTACCGACGAACCTGGCGGCAATCCCGAAGTTGCCGTTCGCGGCGCCGAAATCAAAGTTTGCCGTGGCGGTCAACTGCTCCACACCGTCGAGGTAGGCCGTCACCCGTCCGCTATCCCACACGAGGGCGAGATGCTGCCACGACCCCACACTCAGTGCACCAGCGCTGGTCAAGTGCCCAAACCCAGCGCCGTTCCAAACCCACAGCCCACCAACGCCGGCGGTCTGACCCTCGCCCACCGCGCCGGCCTGGGATGCCGCTCCACTGAGAGGACTGAAGATCCGGTCGTCGCCGGTAAGCGTATCGGGGTTGAGCCACATCGACACGGTGACCTCTCCGCGGCCGCTGGATGAGGTCAAGTTGATGTTGCCACCGTCCACATAGTCGGCCGTGGCGCCCGGGTCGAAATCGAGCGCGGCTGTCGAAGGATCGTTGCCGCGCGAGGTCAGCTTCGGCTCCAGTCCGGTTGTGATCCACGTCGGAGTATTGACAAGCATGCCCGTACTACCGCCCTCGATCACGTTGACGGCCGTGGTGCCGCTGCCGTCATCGAACGGCCAGTACTGCACCGGTTCCGGCATTGTGCCAACGGCCGTCACCCCAATCGTGAAGGCGTTGGTGACCCAGAACCCATCGGTCGCGTTGGTCCCCCTGATCACGATGTCATACGAACCGACGGCGAGCGACGCGGCCGTTACCAGTTTGTTCGTGTTGCTGATGGCAAAGCGGGTCGTGTCGCCACTCGGATCCAGCGCATACGTGAACCCGGCCTGGGAAGCCGCGTTCGCCATGCTCAGCGTCCCGACCTGTGCACCCACGGCGGCGTTGGCGGTCATGCCGGTGTTGGACAGGTCGACCGTGATGGGGGGCGCGACCGTGATCTCGAAGTCGTTGGTGACCGAGAAGACACCATTCGACCCCACGATCTTGACCCCGTACGGGCCGGCGCCGAGCGCTGCCTTGGTGACGAGATTGCTTGTGCCGCCGGGAATGTCGAAGTACGTGGTGTCGCCGCCGGCATCCAGCGAGTACGCAAAACCAGCGGGATTGGTGTTGATCATGCTCAACACCCCAACCTGCGCGCCCACGGGCGCGTTGGAGGCGATGCTGCCGGCCGTGGTGCTGCCGTCCAACGTGACGGCAAGGTCGGTGTTGGCGTCAGGCAACACGCCGAAATCGTCCACCGTCGAGGTGACAGGGCCGTCTCCGCCATGGGTGATCTGGTAGTATATCATCGAGTCCTTGCTCGCGGTGCCATAGGTGTCGGTTGGATTGTCCCCGGTCGTGTACAGTGGGACACCGTCGACCTTGAACACGTAATTGTCGCCGACGCGCTCGATGTCGAGCACGTAAGGACCGGTGAACGTTTGGGGAGTGCCCTGGTGAAAGATGAAGTCCAGGCCGAAGTCCCCGTACGAACCTCTCACATCAAACCGAAAATCCCCCCCGCCCATTGGCACCACCACAAACGCGTAGCTGTCGCCGGTTCCGGTGATGTAGTTTTGCTGCTGGGCCGCGGTGATCATCAGCCCCGAATACCCCCACGTACCGGGCGTCCAGCCGAGCTCCTTGACCGTCATGGTGACGGTATCGGTGGCGGCTCGCGTGACGCCCGTGCGGTACAGGCCCAGAACGGCGCCACCCCCGCCACCGCCGCCATCCAGATCCAGATCTTGATCAACGTCGTCCCAGGTGGGCGTCGAGTTCTCCGTGCGGAAGTACGAGTACTGCGTCCACTCGGTCCCGATGTTGGGATCGGTGCTGAAGTCGTCAAAGTCCGAAACCGCCGCGATCGTGAGGCCGTTGGTGACCCAGAAACCGTCGTTTGCATTGGTCGCCAGGACGACGATGCCATAGGTGCCGGCGGTGAGTGATGCCGCCGTCATCAGTTTGTTTGTGTCGCTGATCGCGAAGTGCGTCGTGTCACCACTCGGGTGCAGCGAATAGACGAAGCCGGCCTGCGAAGCCGCATTGGCCATGCTCAACGTGCCCACCGTCGTGCCCACGGGCGCCTCATGGAATACGGTGCCGCTGCTCAGGGAGACGATGACGGGGACCGTGACCGTGATCGTAAAGTCGTTGGTGACCGAAAAGCCTCCTTTTGTCCCTTCGATCTTGAGGTCGTAGGGGCCGACGCCCAGCGCCGCCTTGGCCACCAGGTTGCTTGTGCCGGCAGGAATGCCGAAGAAATTGGTATCGCCTCCGGAGTTCAGTGCATAGGTGAATCCGGCGGCGTTGGTATTGACCATGCTCAACACCCCGACCCGCGTACCCACCGGCGCATTGGCGGCAATACTGTCGACGGAGGTGCTGCCGTCCAATATCACGGCGGGGGTGGTGGTGCCGGGCAGTTCTTCCAGAGTCACGGCGCCGAGCACTGCGAATGTGTCGTTCCCGTTTGGGGAGTCGTCGAGTGCCACCCGAAAGGAGCTGTCGGAGGCCGTGAAGACGTAGGTGTAGACGAGCCCGAAGTCAGGGTCGGCCTGGTTTGCGCCATTCGCCTCTGCCCCCAGGACCAGCTCGTCGACGGCCAGGCTCAGCGTATCCGGCGAGGCGGTTTCCACCGAGACGTCAAAGTTGCGGTTCGTTCCTCCCTGGTGAGTCCAGAAGCTCTCCTGGAGAATGAGCTGAAGCTGGTACTGGGTGCCGGGGGTGACGGCCAGGTCGAACGTCCAGCTCGTACCGTACCAAACGGTGTTTACGATGGTCTCCAAGGAATCGTCGTCGGCAGTGGCACCGTAGTCCGCACCGTTCGCGCCGCCCGGATTCGCCGTGGAGTAGTCGAAGTGACTGGACGTCGTGGTGGCGATCCCCGCAGGCGGAGTTCCAACGGGCGCGGCAGCGAAGGTCACCCCCTGAACTATCTGGGTTGCCCCCGGTCCCAGGTTGAAGGCGTAGACGATGTTCCCGCTCAGGTCGAGTCCCTCGCCGGCATCGCCGCCCGTGAACTGAGTGAGCGTGCCCAGGTGGACCGTCGAAGCGAACAAAGGGGTCGCGGCCACGCCGCACACGAGAATCAATTCCGCGGCTAGTGTCATTGCCGATATGAACTTCTTCATCTTCGCATCTCCAAATCAAGTTGGCCTTGCGGCACTCTCGGCTATCATGCAAACAACTATCGGGCAACCGGCAAGCGGGATACTACCCACGTTTGCGCACAAGTTTTTTCCTGTTTGCGCACAGGGGTTGCGCGACCACGCCACTCCGCGCCGATCCGCTCCGCGTCTCGGGCTACGTGGCTCACTACAAGCAGGGAGCGCGTGCGTTGGGTTTGTAGTCAGGCTCGCAGGACGGAAAAGCGAAGCGTTCCGCCCGGAGTGCCGTGCGCGAACCACGCCACTCCGCGCCGATCCGCTCCGCGTCTCGGGCTACGTGGCTCACTACGAGCAGGGACCGCGTGCGTTGGGTATGTGGTCCCCGCATCACCAGGTCAGGAATATCGTCGGTCTGCGCATCCGTTTGGCCGGCTCGCCGACGGCCAGTGTATTGATCTGGCCCAGGGTCAGGGCGACGTCGAAAATGGCGACGTCGTCGATCTTGCCGTCGAACGTGAACCCGAATGAATCGCGGAAACGGGCGCCAATTCCCAAATCGCCACCGGCGAAATTGAAGTTCGCCGTCGCGGACGACTGGGCCACACCGTCCACGTAGGCCTGCACGGAATTCCCTGTCCACACAAAGGCAAGGTGATACCACGTGCCCGCGCTCAGCGGACTCGCCGGCGCCAGCGAATGCCAGGCCACCCCGGCCTGGTAGACCTCCAGGCTGCCACTATCCAGACGCAACGTGCCGTCACCATCCCCGCCTGCGCTGACCCAGGAGAGAAGCCGCTGATCGGTGCTCAGGGATTCGGGACAGACCCACATCGAAACGGTCGCTTCTCCGTTGCCGGCGCTCGTGGACAGGTTGATGTCACCGCCATTCACGAAATCGTTGTTGCCCGTTTCGAAATCGAGCGCGGCCGCCGAAGGGAACTCGCTGCGCGAGGTGAGTTTCGATTCGAGACCGGCGGTGATCCACGTCGGCGAGTTGACAAGCGTACCGTCATTGCCGCCTTCGATCGTGTTGTCCGCCGTGGTACCGCCGCCATCATCGAAGCGCCAGTACTGCACCGGCGTCGGTAGCGACTCTACGGCTACCACCGTGATCGTGAAGGCGTTGGTAACCCAGAAACCGTCGGTCGCGTTGGTCCCCTTAATCACGATGTCGTGCGAACCGGCGGCGAGCGCCGTCTTGGTGACAAGGTTACTCGTGCCGACGGGAATCTCGAAGGTCGTCGTGTCGCCACTCGGATCCAGCACATACGTGAACCCGGCCTGCGATGCGGCGTTTGCCATGCTCAGCGTCCCGACCTGTGAACCCACGGCGGCACTGGAGGCCATGTTGGTGTTGGACAGGGAAACAGTGACCGGCGCTGCAACCGTGATCGTAAAGTCGTTGGTGACCGAGAAGCCGCCCTTCGCGCCCACGATCTTGACGGTGTACGGTCCGGCACCGAGCGCCGCCTTGACCAGCAGGTTGCTCGTGCCGCCGGTTATCTCGAAGTGCATCGTATCGCCGCCTGCATCCAGCGCATACGCGAATCCGGCGGGATTAGTATTGACCATACTCAACACCCCGACCAAGGTGCCCACGGGCGCGTTGGAGACGATGCTGTCGCCGGTGGTGTTGCCGTCCAATGTGACAGTTGTGGGAGTACGCGTATCCGTACTTGTCCCAATCCCCGAAGAGCCCGGCCAGGGCGAAATACGAGGCCCAGCACCGGACATCGATCACGGCCTCGGTCCGCTTGATGAACTTCGCCGTGTCCGCCGTGTTCACCGCCCTGGCGATCTTGAACACCTGCGTGTAGTCGTCGTTGGGGTGACGCATGGCGCGCTTGACCGAAAGCGCGGCATAGCGTGACTTCTTCATCCCGAACCGGTTGGTGATCATGCCGAACGCATCCACGCTGTAGTCGAGATTCTTGAACACCTCCGGATCCTCGTCCCCGAACCAGGTTCCGCACAGGTCTGTCGATGGCCCAAGCCAATCTTCGTAGAAAGAGAGACCTCCGGTGCCGAACGAGTAAGCGATTGGCGCTGCATAGCCGGAAGGTTCGCCTACTTCCCTGCACAGCCAGGGTAAGTAAGAATCCGTATAGTAGCTGTTGTTGACGACCGTCAGCTTGTTGGCGCCCAGTACACGATTGTCCTTCGGCAACCTGATCACATTACCCGATGGATTCGCGTTGCCGCGCTCCCTGACACTGGCACCGTAAATCGCCCTGCTGTCGTCATACAGGAAGGTGCAGTCCACGTTCTGCTTCGACGTGTAGCCGAGTGTATTCAAGATGCTGTTGTTGGCCGCGGTAATCAGCACGCGATACGTCGGCATCCCCACCCCGTTCGCCTTCGTCAATCCCCAGCTCATGAGACACTCCGAGGGAGGCGCTCCGGCGGGGACGGTCTTTGACGGGAACCGTAAGGTTGCCGGCGATGCCGCGCCGTCCGTAGCATCGATCACGAAGGCAACCAGCGCGCGGGCAGATTGCCCCGGAACAATGGCCGTGTAGATCCCGTCGCCGGCCACACGGTCCCCACCTGCGCCGCTATCGACCATCGGGAGCGTGTTGGTCGCGTACCCCGGGTCCACGCGGTAGCTCAGAGAGACGGACGCGACGTCGTCGGGGTCGTCGACGCGGCAGGTGACGACCACGTTGGAACCTGCCGGCGGCAGAATCGGGCTCTGGGTCACGTCCGCTATGGCGGGGCCCGCGTTTTCGGCATACCGGCTGTTTTGCTGGCCGGGACTGCCCAGGTTGGTCGGGAGCTCCAGATCCCCGGGTGTCGCGCACCAGTATCCGCGACATCCCATAAGCAGGTACGGGAAGCCGCAAAGCCAACGCACCTTCGCCTGAATCCTCGCCACCGTCCCGGGCTGCGGCGCCACGATCATGTTCTTCTGCGCATGGTTCTCGAAGAACGGGTAATCCCCCGAAAATTCGCCGCGATCGCTGGACCGGATGTGGAGCCCCGCCGACCCGGCATATCCCTGCCCGCTTTCCACCGCGGAGCGGTAATGACTGCCCTTGAACGACCATCCGTTCGCTCCGCCCTCGAGATCGTCGGAGAAGTGGGTCGTGGCGCCCGACGCCATCACGATGTCGTCCACGACATACTCGCCGGCCATCAGCGCCACGACCTCAAACGGACTCGTGTAAGGGGGCGTGCCCCCCCGTTCGGAGCTCCCGTTGGACACCTCGTCCGTATAGTCGACAATCGTCCAGGGCGCCTTCTGCGTTTCGTCGCTCCCGGCCCAGTTCATGCCGAGCCGGTTGTCGCTGTCCGGGTCCCTCAGTTCCAGGCTGCTGCCGCCGCCATCCGTCCACCGGCCCCACCCGTCCGAATACGTCACCGCGTCCACGGTCACGAAATCCTGGAATGGGAAGCCGGCGTTCTCCGGGCGTGACAGAACAAGACGTTCGCCGCGGAACGAGAGCCTGCCGCCGAAGTCACCCACGGTGTTCGAAGCGTCAAGCTGCGGGTATCGTGCCTGCAGGTTCGTCGTGTTCGCGGCAATCACAAGATAC
This sequence comes from uncultured Victivallales bacterium, assembly GCA_964555035.1. Classification (GTDB taxonomy): domain Bacteria; phylum Verrucomicrobiota; class Kiritimatiellia; order UBA8416; family CAYOBW01; genus CAZKRK01. Next base: position 40,965 of record CAZKRK010000003.1, read on the forward strand.
CCGCCCGACGGAATCACCGTCCCCGCGGGAACCATGTAATCAACCCCGTCCGTAAACCGCCAGTAGCCGACGTCGACTGCCGATTCCCCGCGGTTGTACAGCTCGATGTACTGTTCATCATCGTACCCGCCGATCGGGTGATACATGATTTCGTTGATGACGATGTCGCTCTCAAGCGGGGGCGCGTTGCTCCCACCCAGCGTGCGTGCCGACAAGGGCTGAAAGTCGGGCATTCCGTCCGGATACCGTCCGCACGATACGGCATTCTCCTGCGCGGGGTACTTCACACCGTTGACAACCGCCGCCTGGTTCGAGCTCACCAGGACGATCCTGCCGCCGGCCATGCTCAGCCCGAAACCGAGCTCGTTCGAATAGACCAGGAAGCCACGCGGGGCGATGGTCGTTCCGTCGGGAATTCTGAACTTGTTCACGGACGCGCTATCGCTGAGCCAGCAGCCCGACACGTCGACGCTCGTGTTGTTCGCGTTGAAGAGCTCGATGGAATCCTGCAACGGTGGATCCGTGTGGGCCAGGAACTCGTTGATCACCACTCCCTCGTACCCGTGACGCACATGCGGGTCGGGCAGGTTCGGCGTTCCACCCATCACGCTGCTCGCGGCCCATGCCCGGACATCGTCCTCGCCGTAGTCGGGCCTCAACAGGATCAGCGAGTGCCCGGCCCCGTCCGCGCCGATCGGCCAGGGGTACTCGCTCGAGTACCTGGCTTCGAGCAAGGTGGCGCCGTGGTTGTTCTTGATCCGCACCGTACCGCCGGCGTTGTCCAACGCGCCGCTGTACGGTCCCAATACGCCACTGTAAGCAGCCGGGTCTTTCGCCACCACAAGGCTGCGGCGCCCCCGCAACAGGGTTCCGGGCGGGAATTCGTGCCCGATCTCACCGGTCAGTCGCCATCCACCCACATCCAGGTCCATCAACTGCGTGTTGAACAGTTCCACGAACTCGCCGTTGCGTCTGTCTTCGCGTGCCTTCGGATGATACATGATTTCGGAGATGATAACCGGGGTGAACCTGCTGCACGGTCCCAGCAGTGGGTCCGGCGGATCCACTAGGACCGTGAACGCGTTGGTGACCCAGAAACCGTCGATCGCGTTGGTTGCCCTGATTACGATGTCGTACGACCCGACGTCGAGCGGCTCGGCCGTCAGGAGCTTGTCGGTGTCGCTGATGGCAAAGTGGGTTGTGTCGCCACTCGGATCCAGCGCATACGTGAACCCTTCCTGCGAACCGGCATTCACCATGCTCAGCGTCCCGACCAATGAACCTACGACGGCGTTGGTGGTCACGTCGGTATTGGACAGCGAAACGGTGATGGGGGCCGTTACGCGGATCGTGAAATCGTTGGTCACCGTGAATCCGCCGTCCGTCCCCACGATCTTGAGGGCGTATGGTCCGGCGCCGAGGGCGGTCTTGACCACCAGGTTGCTCATGCCGCCGGGAATCTCGAAGTGTGTGGTATCGCCGCCTGCGTCCAGTGCATACGCGAATCCAGCCGGATTGGTGTTGACCATGCTCAACACCCCAACGCGCATGCCCACAGGCGCGTTGGCGGCGATGCTGCCCCAGGACGTACTGCCGTCCAATGTCACGGTGGGATCGGTACCGGTGGGTGGATTGGCCAGCTCCTCGATCTGAGACGGGGTCAGGGCACTGCCATAAATGGCGACATCGTCGATCTGTCCGTTGAACCCGTCGCCGTAGGTGCCGACGTATTTGGCGGCAAGTCCGAAATTGCCGTTGCCCGCACCGAACCCGAAATCCGCCGTGGCGGTTAATTGCGCGACACCGTCCAGGTAGGCCGTCACCTGTCCGCGATTCCACACAAGGGCGAGATGCTGCCACGAACCGGCGGTCAGCGCTCCGGCGCTGGTCAGATGCCCAAACCCGCCGCCGTGCCAGACCCACACCCCACCCACGCCGGCGGACTGACCGACGCCCACTGTGCCGGCCTGGGTCGTCACGCCGCTGAGGTGACCGATGAGCCGGACATCGCCGCTGAGTGTGTCGGGCCTGAGCCACATCGACACGGTAACTTCGCCACCGGTGCTGGTCGAAGTCAGGCCGATGTTGCCGCAGTCGACATGGTCGCCCGGATCGAAATCCAGCGCGGCAGTCGAAGGCAGAACCGAGCGGTCGGTTAGCTTGGGTTCCAGGCCGGTGGTGATCCATGCCGGCGGCCCCACGAGCGTGGCCGTGTTGCCCCCGCCGACCTCGTTGGCGGCGCTCGTTCCGCTGCCGTCATCCAGAAGCCAGTATTCACGCGGCTCAGCCTGTGCGGCACCCACACCCACCAGGATGCCTGCCGCCGTCACCGCCGTTGCGATTGTGCGTTTCGCGATCTTCACACCGTCCGTTGTTCCTTGCCTCTCATCGCTCACGTGCGACCGCGCATTCGTGGCACTACTGCCTACTATGGCCCCTATTATGCGTTGAAGGGCGAGCGAGATACTACCCAACGTTGCGCACAGACTTTTTCCTATTTGCGCACATTCACTTTCAGATTGCGGTCGTGCAACGAGTAGTTGCTTCTCCAGGCCGTTCTGGTATACTAATCTCATCATGAAGACTTACACCGTCGTCGTTGAGCATTGCCCGGAAACGGATCTGTATGTCGGCTACGTTCCCGGTTTCCCGGGCGCCCATTCTCAGGGCACCACACTTGACGAACTGCAACACAACATGCAGGAAGTCGTGGCCATGCTTCTTGAAGACGGGGAGCCCAAACTGGAAGCGGAGTTCGTCGGAACTCAGAACCTGGTCATGGCCTGAGCATGGGCAACGTTCCAGTACTTAAGCCCAAGGAAGTCGTCCGTATACTTGAGACTCTCGGCTTCCTGCTCGTACGCCAACGCGGCTCCCACCGCCAGTACCGCCACAGTGACGGCCGCTGCACGACCGTTCCTTTCCATGCCGGCCGCGACATCGCCCCACCCCTGCTTCGTCAGATCGCAAAGGACGTCCACCTGAGCATCGACGAGTTCCTAACGCATCGGTGATGGTCCGATCACTCGCACCTCCACCCCCAGCATCCGCCCGAAGGCGGCAACGGCCTCCGCGCAGTCTCCCAGCACCAGCGCGCTGTGGTGCGTACCGCCGGCGCGGGAGTAGGCTTCGAGGAAATCGCCCACCTTGCACGTGGGCCGCACCCAGGCGCGAACCGTGTCGCGCATGGCCGGGTCGAGGGTGTCGTCTTCGGCCAATACTTCGACCGGGGCAACGATCAGGGAGAAGCTGTCATTCGGGCCGGGCGGGAGGTTGACAAACACGGCTGGCCCGGGCTTAACGGCACAGGTCAACACTGCGGTCGTTGCGGATTTGCCGTCGAATGCCGGCTTGGCACAGATCCTGGGCCGATCGCCGGCGACGGCGGGACCGATCTCGCCCATGTGCGAGAGGAACAGGCTGTTGCCGGTCCAGTCGGGACAGAAGATCTCGGTGAAGGTGACGCCGCCGAACTCCCGCGCCAGGGCTCCCACCAGGGCGGCGGTGAGAACATCCCCTTCGCCGGCATACCCGATGCCCCGCGCCATGGCTTTCGAGATCTCCAGGAACGGCATGGTGTCGGCAGCTCGGTCGGTACGGTCGAACTCCTGAAAGTTGATGCTGAAGCCGTGATACCCACCGGCATCAAGCAACTGCCGCAATCCGAGTCCCACGCGAATGGACTGACGGTGAACAGCCTCGTCCAGCTCGCAGTCGAACCGTTTGTGGTCCAACGCGAGTTCCGCAGTCACGGCCGTTTCCGTCACGGCCCCGACCGCGCTGTCCAGTGCTTCCAGTCCAACCTGCTCGACCTCTATTCCGAGGCGCTCACGCAGAAGCTCCACCTCAACGGCGAAATCGCCCATCCCGGTAAAGGCATCGCCGATGCGCAATATGCGATTGTCGTGCATTGGTGCTCCCGCGGATGCGGAACGGGTCGAATCCACGATGGCCGAGCCACCGTCGAGTCCGGCAGGAGTCGCGTCGGCTGCAGAGGCGGTTCGAACCATCCCTGCAACCCGTTCCAGCAAGGACGGATCACGGTAGTGGCCGGCAGCAATCTCGTACGCCTTGCCGCGCCGCCGCAGCATGCTGGCCAGGTCCATGACGCCGTGGATGCCGTGGTTGTACATCAGCCGGTCCGCCCGTACATCAACGCCGTACGCCGCGTCCATGGTCGTGTCCAGCATGACGATCGGCAGCGAGGTGCCGCACAGTGCATCGATGGCCTCCAGGGAAGGTGAATACGCCAGGTGCAACGTGACGATGGCGTCGATGCTATCGTTCTCGAACTGGTGGACAGCGGCCCCAAACTCGTCCGCAACACAGCAAATCGGCGCCTGCCGCACCGCAATGCCCAGCGCCTCAAAGCCGCCAACAACGTCGGCCATAAAGCCGTCAAACTGCGACCGCAGATCCGGCAGCAGCTCGTCGTACAGCGCCAGGTAAAGCGGCAGGAGACCGACGGTGAGTTTGGTTTCATCTGTCATGAGATACGGTCCCCCCGAAGGCAGGCAATGGAGGGCGAGGCTGCGCCGAGCCGTGAGCAAATGCAGAGCATATACCGTGTAAGAAAGGCGCAGAGCTCCCCCCTTTACTCCGTCCATGCACGTTCGCTTGCGCCCGGCTCAGCACAGCTTCGCCCTCCAGGACATTCTCTCAGCCACCGACCGAAACAGCCGATCGGCATTGTTGAAGAAGAAGTCCTCGACCTCCCGCTCCTCCAGCCCCGCACGCTCCGCGGCCAGCTTGATACCACGGAGCTGCTCGTAATAAAAGGTCGTGAATGTCACGGCGCCGTTGGCGTCGTAGATCGAGGTGCCCAGCTCATAGTCTTCGCCCAGCAGGTAGGCGTACTGGTTGTTGATCTCCACGGATTTGCCGCGCAGTAACGCGAAAGGCGTATCGGCACCGAACAGGATGCGGTCGCGCGGGAAGTTCCCGAAGGCGTACTCAAGAACCCCCTCGTGGTTGATCATGGCGGTGTCGATCCAGGCGTTGGGACAGGCGGCAATGCCCGCCAAAAAGCCAACCACGTTGCGCAGGAAATAGGCCCGCCCGACGTGTGCGAAGATGATACGTGCCTTCGGATAGCGCTCACACAGCTCCACCATCTGGGCCTGGTTGACCGGGTCGGCCAGACGCCCCGGCCGCGGAATGTGCAGCATGTTCACCAGCCCGAGTTCATCGGCCGCCTCCATCTGCGCGGCAGGCAACATGTCGTTCACCGTCACCTCGTCTACCGGCTTGCCGGTGACGAAAGCCGGGTACGGCTTGAAGCCGACGAGCTGGTTTTGCTCCACTCGCCGCCGCGCGGTTTTCGCCGAATCCTCGGGCGCCACCAGGGCCAGGCCATAGGAGCTCTGGCTGTCTGAAATGCTGCCCGTGTAGACTGCCGAGGCGTCGCGATCGCTCTCCAGACCCGGGTGACCAAAGCTGTTCGTGTAGATCTTCACGCCCGGCAGGGCCTGGTCGGCCCACGCCCGGTACTGTGACGGCGTGAATACACCGCCGAACTTGTGGTAGCAGTGTCGCGGCGGGAAGGTCGCGCCCGGAAGCAGGCATGACGCGTCGAAGAAGTGAACATGCGCATCGAAGATTCTCGAAGGCAGAAATCCACGCAGCTCTCGCTCGAAGATCTGCCGGTCCCTCTCTTGACGATCATCGCTCATTGCGCTCGCATCTCCTTACAGCTTGTACTGTGGGATCTTCAGCAACTCACCGTCTTTGAGCGCCGACTTGTGCGCCACGACGCCGGCCACGGTCATGTTGAGCGCCTGGGCCACGTCCACCCACGGCTTGCGGTCCCGCAAAATGGCATCGATGAATTCGGTCGTGTGGTGACCGTGCGAGCCGCCGTGTCCGCCGCCACCGACGCCTGGCGGAAGAGGCGGCCGGCTGGTGTTCACCGCGACCTTGTCGAACTTCTGACCATAGACTCGTCCGCGTTCACCGCCGTTCTGCCGGATGTCCCAGCAGACCGCCATGCGTGACATACCGCCGTCGTTCGTCCGGAACAGCGCAATCTCGCTGCCGAAGGGGTTCTTGTAGTCGTTGTTCTCGGGTCGCAGGTGTGGCACGACGCTGGGCATGCCCATGCAGGAAACTTCGGTGAAACTCCCGCCGGTGATGCCGATGTGGTAGGCGTTCGAATGGGTCGGGTACCATTGCGGCGGCAACCCTTTGCGCCATCCGTTGACGTCCACCTTGTTCGTTTTCGGATTGTACCCCCCGATGGGTTTTCCGAAGAAGTGAAAGTACTCGCCCTCGGAGTAGATGATCTTGCCGAACGCCCCCGCGAGATACTGCTGGCGCCACGCATACAAGTCGGCGTGGTAGTAGGACGTCTCGAACATCATATACTTCAGGCCGCTCTTCTTGACGGCTTCAAACACGCGGTCGCAATCCTCGAGCGAACCGAAGGCCGCCGGCACGGCGGTGGCGACATGTTTACCATGCTGCAACGCCAACACGGCCAGGCGAGCGTGACTGGGCGCATCCGTGGCAATGAACACGGCCTCGATGGTGTCGTCCTTGATCATCTCCTCGCACGACGGATAGGTCTTCTGGCAGCGGCAGGCCTGGGCGAGCTGGGCACGGCGCGATGGAATCAGGTCGGTGACCGCCACGACCTCGACGTTCGGGTGATTCTGAAAACCCCATGCAGCGCCGAACCGGCACAGGCCGTACCCGGCGATGCCGACACGGATCTTGCGGTCGGAAAACGGCTGCCAGCCCTTGCCGGTCCCCGCCGGACCGGTGTCCTCGAAACCGGGGATGATATTGCCGTCGCCGTCCCGGGGGGGACCGGCCGCCCCCGCGCCGTTCGCGGCCGTGACAGCGCCCAGACCCAGGACGGCCCCCGCAACGCCCATTCCTTCGACGAAACTACGCCGTGTCATACCTGCTGGTTGTTCTTTGCTCATCGCGTCGGTCCTTTCTTGATGCAAGCGAGGTCCCCGGGCTCTTGTCCAGCCGTAGCCTTGGCAAAAGCGGATGCCCCGGAGCGTCTCAGACTGTTCCGCTACACGCAACCAAGATCCCCCGGGCTTGTCCCGGGGAGTTTCAGGCTGTTCCGCTACACGCCTGGCTCTCCCATTCTCTCCCGGAGCCCGGGACGAGGCAAGTGAGGAGCTCCGCGCTCGCCTGCCTCCAAACGGGCTCTGGAGCGTGGTGACGTCTTTCCTTAGCTCAACACCCTAACGATCCCCGGGGCAAGCCCGGGGGATTCCTCTGCCTCCTCTTGGTCCGTTACTCGTGGTCCACCATCCTAATGACCCCGGGCATCCGCCTTCGCCAAGGCGGGGCAAGCCCGGGGGATTCCCATTACTACTCCCCCATGACCAACACTTCGCAGACGCGTTTGCGTTCGCGGACCTGGTCCCAGTCGATGAAGTAGATAAACCCGAAATCGCCGAGCGAAAGCTCCCCCTTTTCGAGCACGATATTCTCGGAGCGGCCGAAGAAGCAGGAGCGCAGGTGGGCGTCGGTGTTCAGGCTGCCCTTGGGCTCCTCGTCGGGAAACGTGAGCGCAAACTCGATATGCTCGGGGCCCGGATGGTGATACTGCCCTTCGGTGCGGCAGGTGGGAATCAGCTTCTCCATGGTTTCCATCAAATCGACCTGCAGGTACTCACGGCCGAAGTAATTCAGGTCGTGCGAACACTCCTGGGTGATGACCGAGCAGGTGGTGTGGTGAGAGTAGACGGTCACCAGCCCGTTCTGGATGCCGGATTCCGCCACGATCTCCTTTACCTCGTCGGTGACGTTGTGGAAATCCGGCATGTGATCTTTCGACTGCACTTCGATTTTGCCAATGTGTACTGCCATGAGTGGTTCCCTCTCTCCTGTTTGTCTTCCTGTAGAAGAGTTGTCTCTCGAGCCCATACTCTACGACGAAAGCCAACCGGGATACTACCCCCTTCCGCGCACAGAGATTTTCTTATTTGCGCACGCCGGGATTCCAGAGAGAAGCCGGCAGGAGGACTTCAGACGCCGTCCAAAATGATGTGCATTGCGCTCGCAACGATGCACGTGCGGCGTTGCACTAGGATGGCCGGAAGGAGCATACTGTCGGTCACCCGGCGGGTGTCGCCGGTGCTGACGAAGCAGATCTTTGTGGAAGGACGTGAAGACTATGAAGCGGACGAATCGAATTCTATGCGTGGGCCTGTTGGTTCTGCAGGTATGCCGGTGCGATGCAATGGCAAAAGAGCCACCTACTGACAACACACGACACGCGGCACGGCAATGGGACACCTTGCGCGCCAAGCTCACGGACTACCTTTCCGTCTACGGCAAACCGATTCCCTCCCTGAAGAAGGTGAACACGATTCCGGACGCGCCGCTCTGCGGCGGCGGCAAACTGACCGTTGCGCTGGACGGGAACCATCGGGATGTCAACTATCACCTCAGCAAGTCCGATTTCTGGGCCGTGGAATTGCACCCGGGCCGTTTGTTCCAGAAGCACCATATCCGCCAGGTGCCGCTCGGCCGCCTTGTCATGACGATTCACAATGCGGCCGCCGAACCGGACGGCTTCCGGCATGTCCAGGATATGGCCGCGGCCGAGGTGCGCAGCGAACTGCCGCTGGAGGGCGGTCTGCTGAAAGCGCGTTGCGTGGCCCTCGCACAGCGCGACATGGTGGTGGTCGAGCTGGAAGCCGTGAAGACCGCCGCGTCGCTGACCGTCCGACTCGCCACCGAGAACGAGCAGAAGAACTTCTTCATCATCTCGGGCGTGCGCGACGCAGCGACTGTCTGGCTGCGCAAGGAACACACTTCGTTCATTACGGTCAACGCTGCCGCGGCCCTGCGTACGGTGGACGCATCGAACGTGCGCACGACCTATGACAGGGGTGGCACGGGAGCCTCGCTCTCATTCGACGTGCAGCCGGGAGGGACCACGCGGCTTCTGCTTAGTGTCAAAGGCGGCAAAGACGAGTACAAGCACCTCGAGCAGGCGCTGGCGGCGCTGGACGGCGTGAAAGGCGATACCGTTACCGGGTTGTTGGCGGACCACGCGGAATGGTGGCAGGCGTACTGGTCGAAAGCCTGGATCGACGTCAACGACGCATTGATCGAACGCTACTACTATGGAGCCCTGTACGTGTTGGGCAGTTCGATTGACCTGGACGCCCGGGTGACGCCGGGCCTGGCAGGAGGATGGATCACGGCGCCCAATCCCATCTGGGGCGGCACCTACACCATGAACTACAACGGGGAGGCGCCCTTCTGGAGCCTGTTCTCGGCGAACCGCGGGGATTTCATTCTGCCGTATGCGCGTGTTCTGCAGGACTACATCCCCTCGGGGCGCGCGCTGGCGAGACGGCTGGATACCAGGGGCATTGTGATGCCCGTGATGATCGGGCCCTGGGGAATCGAGGACAACGATGACGCACTGGGGCAGAAGAGCAATGCGTCGCTGGCGGCACTGTCCTTGATCTGGCACTGCGAATTCTCCAAAGACCGGGAATTCATGGAGCAATACGCGTACCCGTACCTGCGCGAGTTGATGGACTTCTGGGAGGACAATCTCGAGCTCGACGAGACCGGCCGCTACGTCATAAGGGGCGCCCAGCGCGAGCGCATGCCGGGAGATCTCAATCCCGGACCGACGGTGGGCTATGTGCGGCGAGTGCTCCAGGCAGCCATCCGCTTCAGCGGCGAGCTGGGGGTCGACGCGGACCGCCGCCCCCGGTGGCAGGATTTCCTGGACCGTCTGAGCGACTATCCCGTGGCGCTTGTGGATGGGAAGCTCCTCTTCAAGGAGGCCGAAAACCGCATCGACATTTCGATCTTCGGCAAGGAGGACAATCCGGTTGTGCTCGACCATGTCTATCCCGGCGGCGCGCTCGATGGCCCCGGTTCGGAAAGGGGCCGCATCATTGCCCGCGATACGCTCCGCTGGCTGGGCTCCTGGAACCAGGGCAACGGGTTTCCGCGCATCTTTTCGCAGGCCGTCCGGGCCGGGTATCCCGGGGAGGAACTCCTGGGCATCTTCACCAACCGCCTGACCCATGGCGAGGGGCCGCACGAGCGCCTGCGCCGGAACAACACGTTTCTCTCGGCCGACCATTCCTTTGAGGGTGTGGGCTGCATCGAGTTCGTCAACTCCATGCTGGCGCACGCGCACGGGGGCGTGCTGAAGGTCTTCGATGTCTGGCCGGAGGGGCGCGACGCGTCGTTTGAGCGTTTGCGGGTACGGGGCGCGTTCCTGGTTTCGGGTGAGATGAAGAACGGCACGGTCTCACGCGTGGAGATACTGTCAGAGAAGGGCGGCGCCTGCCGGATGGCCAGTTGTTGGCCTGGACATTCGATTGCCGCGAAGCAAGCCGATGGATCAACCGTTGACGTTCGACGTGACGCCGACGTTTGTGAGTGGGACACGGTTCCGGGCGGCGTCTACCGCGTGACTGCCGGTGTCGCGGTGAAGGTGGGGCCGGCCAGCCTGCCGGTCATGCTCGTTCCGGTCATCGATCCCGCCGCTGCCAAGGGACCGGAATACACCTCGGCCACGCTGGACGTGCTGTTGACGCCGAACGTGCGCTCCACCCGACTGGAGATGGATGTTGTGCATGCGGACGAAGGCCGGCGTCGCGGCACGGCGGATTGCCGGTTCCGCACTCGGGACGAGAAGGTTGCCACAGTGGATGCCGGCGGCGTGATTCGCGCGGTCGGGGCCGGGCGGACGATGGTGGATGTCGTCACTGACATCGGCGGTGTGCGTCTGAGCCATTCCGTGTCCGTCTACGTCCTGAACAACCGTGTGATTCCCGGCGTCAAGGCGATGTCGGTTTCGAGGGATGGATGGGGCCATGAGGGCTGGATGAACTCGCCCAGTTGCCTGGTTGGCGCGGGAGGGATCGACGGTCCGGACATCACCTCCCTTCACCGCGCCAATTCCTACCGTGTCGGCATGTATAGCGCCGACAAGGGCGAGAAGGCTGAGATCACGTTTGATCTGGGTTCCGCTTACGCACTCGATGCGATGGTCGTATGGAACTACAACTGCCCTGACGACTACCGCGTGCTCTGGTGGACCGGCGGGACGGCGTGTGGCCTGCGGGACGTGACGGTTGAGTATTCGAAGGACGGCAAACAGTGGCAGCCCCTCAAGACTGGGGGTTATCCCTTTCGCCTGGCCCGGGCGACGGGCAGGCAGTGGATGCCGGCGACCAACCTGGACGACGGCAAGAACAGCCCGATCCGTTTTCACGGCGCCAAGGCGCGCTACGTGAGGCTGAAGGCCGACCCGGCTACAGGAACCGGCAACTGGGGCGGACCGAGATTTGGGTTGAGTGAGGTGAAGTTCACGTATCTGGAGCGGTGAGGTAGAAGAAGATGAGTACAATCGACATTGCTATCCTGATTGCCTACCTGCTCGCCATGGTGGCCGTGGGCGTCTATTGCTCGCGGAAATCGGCGGCCAGTATGAAGGCCTATTTTCTGGGCAACAACGAATCCAAGTGGTGGATGCTGGCGGCATCGGGCGCGGCGTCGAACTACGACGTGACCGGCACGATGTTCCTCGTTTCACTCTTCTACGTGGTCGGCCTCAGGGCGTTCTGGATGCTGTGGAGCTGGCAGTTCTTCGGGGCTGCGTTCCTGATGTGCTACATGGCTCTGTGGGTCAGGCGAACGAAAGTCATGACCGCCGTCGAACTGATGTACGCGCGTTTCGGCGACGACGCCGGAGGGCGCATGGCCCGTACCGCCGGCGCCGTTCTCATGGTTACGTTCCTGACCGTATCCGTGGGATACGCGTTCGTCGTCACCGACTTCATCCAGACCGTTCTCATGTCGATCAGCGGTCTGCTCGTCGGTGTCATCGTGTACTGCAAGCTCGATGCCGATGCCGTCGCCAAGGTCCACGAGCTGTTCGATCTCAACATGCTGCCCCAGGCCAGGCTGGATATGCCGGAAGGCTATGAGAGCTGGAACAACTTCGGCATCCTGTGCGTCTACTGGGCGGTGGCGGGTTTTCTGTTGAATACCAGTGGGGCAGGGGGGCACTACCAGGAGCAGCGGTTCCTTGCGACGAAGAACACGGCCGAAGCCGCAAAGGCCGGTTGGGGTTGGGGGTTCTTCCCGATTCCGCGCTGGGCGATGATTGCCGGTTTCACCTTCATAGCCGCGGCTGGTACAAGCAGGTGAAAGCGATGCAGGAAAACGGGGAGCAATGAGGATGCGCCGATCAATGATGCATGTCTATCCGCCGATGATGCGTGTTGGTGATGGTAGGAACTGCCGTAAAGGTCGTATCCTTGGGGTTACGCAGATGGAGCGAACCGAGTGAGGGACAGATAATGGGGAAGCCTGAGACTGCCTACATCGTGCCGCACACGCACTGGGATCGTGAGTGGCGATATCCGATCTGGAAGAACCGCGTGCTGCTCGTGGAGTTCATGGAGGAGTTGCTGGAGACGCTGGATTCCGATCCGGAGTACCGCGGCTTTCTGCTGGATGGTCAGGTGGCCCCGATTGAGGACTACCTGGAAGTGGCGCCGCACGACCGCGAACGCGTGACAAAGCACATTCGCGATGGCCGGATTGCTGTCGGCCCCTGGTACACGCTGCCCGATCTCTACCCGCTTGACGGTGAGTGCCTGGTGCGCAACCTGTTGACGGGAACGCGGGTCGCCGCGAAGTACGGCGAGCCGATGATGATTGGCTACAACTCCTTTGGCTGGGGACAGACCGCCCAGTTTCCCCAGATCTACGCCGGGTTCGGGATCGATTTCATCGTCTGCGCCAAAAAGGTCTCCAACGAGCGCGCCCCGGAAAGCGAGTTCATGTGGGAAGCGCCGGACGGGACGCGCGTGCTGACCAGCCGTCTCGGTGAGCATGCGCGGGGGGCGTTCTATTATCTCGCCTATCTCTTTGCCAAGTACGGGGTGAACTGCATCTCCAGCGAGTTCAAGTACAGCCCCGCGCAGTCAGGTGCGGCGATGCATGACGCGCGGGTCGATCGCGCGGACGACGATTTCTTCATGATCGCTCCGAAGTTGGATCACTCGGCTGAGCACTTAAAGAGAGGCGCCGACGACGTCTGGGACGCCACGGACGATACGGTGATGAAGAGTCATCGGCTATTTCTCAACGGGACGGACTTCTCCACGCCGCATCCGAACCTGACGCGGATGATCCGGGATCTGAACGAGCTCAGCCCGGACACGGAGTATGTGCATGAGCGGCTCGAGGCGTATGCGAAGAAGCTCCACGAAGAGATCGACCCCGCAAGCCTGCGGGCGATCGAGGGTGAGCTGCGCGATGGTCCGTCCTGCGATTGCTCCGGCAATGCGCTCGCGTCGCGAATCTACCTCAAGCAACTCAACAAGCAGGCACAGAACGTGGTGCTTCGCAAAGCGGAACCGCTGGCGGCAGCGCTGTCGCTGCGCGGCACGCCGTATCCGCGCGGGTTGATGGACGTAGCCTGGAAGCACCTCCTTGAATCTCACCCGCACGATTCGATCAACGGGGTGACCCAGGACCGGACAGCCGACGATGTGGAGTACCGCCTCAATCAGGCGTTGGAGATCGGGAATGCTGTCTACGACAAGTCGGTTGCGGAGGTCCTGAAGCAGATCGATCTGTCGGCTTGCGGTGAGAACGAACAGGTGCTGGTGGTTTTCAACCCACTGCCCCGTCCGCGCCGCGAGGTGATTGCCGCCTGTGTTTGCACGCCCGGGGACGAAGGCGTCTGGAGCCTCTCTGCTTGCGACTGCGACGGCAACCCGCTTGAGGTGCAGGAGATATCCCGCTCGGAGAAGACCTTCCCCGTTCACGACACCGAAGCGCGTCCCTGGCCGTTCAAGGTCGACCGCCATATGCTTCTCGTCGATCCGGGCGAGGTCCCGGCCGGAGGGTACAAGGCGATCCGCTTCATGCCCAAGTCACATTTCGAACGCGACCACCACTACTGGCTGGAAATGCGCCGCGGCACCGGCGAGGCACTGTCACCGGCGGACAACGTGCTCGAGAACGAGCATCTGCGTGTCGAGATCGCGGGCAACGGGACGCTGACGCTGACCGACAAGGCGTCGGGACAGTCGTACGAAGGGCTGCACTATTTCGAGGATGGCGGCGACATCGGCAACTACTGGGCTTTCTACCCGCCCTACAACGACCGGGTGTTCAACACCCTTTCGTCTCATCCCAGGATCTGGTTGGAGGAGAACGGACCGCTGTCCGCCACGATCGGCATCGAGCACCGTCTGGACCTGCCCGCCTTCGCTCACGAACCGGAATGCGGCGTGCGTGGCCGGAGCCGGCGCAGCGATGAGACGAAGGAACTGGTGATCACATCCAGGGTGACGCTGAAGAAGGGCGCAAGACGCGTAGACATTCGCACGGAAGTTGACAACACGATCCGCAACCACCGCCTCCGTGTGGCCTTTCCAACCGGGATTGAGGCGGAACATGCCTGTGCGTCCGGCCACTTCATCGTCGATGAGCGCCCGCGCGTTCCGGTCAAAAACGCCAACGGCGAATACTGGCCGGAGATGCAGACACTGCCGACGCAGCATTTCGTAGACCTTTCCGCTGAGGGGCACGGTCTGGCCGTACTGCACACCGGCATGACCGAGTATGAGGCGTGCGACGATGAGAACGCCACCGTGCGCATGACGTTGCTCCGTGCCATGGGGAACATGATCGTCACGTGGTGGGAGGCGGTTGGCGTCTTTCCGGACCAGGACGGCAGCCAGCTTCAGCGCAGGATGATCTTCGACTACGCGCTCTATCCTCATGCCGGCGATTGGGCGGCAGGCGAGGTTTACGGGCAGGCTGAAGCGTTGAACGTACCACTCGCCCCGTTCCAGATCACCGCGGGTGTGCAGACTGGTGCAATGCCGCCCGAGACCGGCTTCTACTCTGTCGAACCGGCCAATCTCATCGTCGCCGCGTTCAAGCAGGCCCAGGACCGGGATTCCTGCATCTTGCGCGTGTTCAACCCGACAAAGGAGGAGATTGACGGCACCATCCGCGTCGGTTCCTCCTTGAAGGAAGCGTATCTGGCGGATCTGAACGAAACCCGCATTTCAGCGCTTGAGTTGCCTGACGGGAGAGCCCTGCGTGTCACGGTCGCGCCGAGAAGGATCGTAACGGTTGAACTGGGACACTAGTTGAGCTCGGCGTAAGTAACGGCGCATCCGCGATTTGTTGCAGGGCCACCGCAGGGCTTGCCCCGCTGGAGCCATGATTGATGGATGAGGAGAGATCAGAGGATCGATCGTCCACCGCTATCGTCGCCCGCTATCGTAGACCGAACCGAACGCCGGTGGACGATAGCGGACGACGATAGCGGTGGACGATGGTGAGGGGAGGCGAACCTGCATGTTGCCGTCGCACGTAATGAGCAGGTCGTCGGTTCGAGTCCGAGCGTTGGCTCCACTTCCCGGAGGAGGGAAGCTGATGAAGGTAGTGAACGAGGTTGTCTGCCGTTGGTTGGTGCGCTACCATGGGTCGCAAATCCGGAGAATCAGTGATGACCTATATTGAGCCGCACATCCACATGTATTCGCGCACGACGGACGACTACCAGGCGATGTTCGCCGCCGGGATTCGTGCCTGTGTGGAGCCTTCTTTCTGGCTGGGCAGCCACCGTCGCTATGCCGGTACCTTTTTCGACTACTTCCAGCTTGTCTGCGACTTTGAGGCGAAGCGCGCCGAGCGTTTCGGGGTCGATCACTTCGCCGCCGTGGCGTACAACCCGAAGGAGGCGGAGAATACGCCCCTGGTCGACGAGGTGTTGGCCGGAATAGGGGAATACCTGGATCATCCCCGCTGTGTGGCCCTCGGCGAAATCGGTTTCAACAACATCAACGATGCAGAGGCGTACGCCTTTCGCCGTCAGCTTGAGATTGCGCGCGACCGGGATATGCTGGTCATTGTCCACATTTCCCATACCGACAAGGTGCGGTGCATCGAGCGCATGCTGCCGATCGTCGAGGAGGTGGGGCACGATCAGCGCAAGATCTACCTGGACCACAATACGGAGGACACGATTGGCGTTGCTCTCGCAAACTCCGACTGCTGGTGCGGTCTGACGGTCTATCCCATCTCGAAACTCGACGCATCCAGGGTCAGTGCCATCGTCGCGGAACACGGGCACGAGCGCATCATTGTCAGCGGGTCGGCCGACTGGGGCATTTCCGACCCCTTGAGTCTGCCCAAAGTGATTGCGACGATGCGCGCGGACGGCCACGGCGAGGATGTGCTTGCCGCGCTTGCGTTCGGCCACGCGAACGCGTTCTACAGCCAATGCCCGAAGTGGCAGCCGCGGCTTGATCTGGAGCCATGGCCCATCGAGTTGCGCCAGCCGTGACGGCGTCGGCGGATATGCCAACGGGGGGCGGCGGGGCGCCCGGCGCAAAGCGGAAACCGACCCCCGGCTGGTTGCAGCTTGTGCGCGCCCCGAATCTGCTGACGGTACCGGGCGATCCGATGGCCGGCGCCTGCATCGCGGGGGCGTTTGGCGCCGAGGGCTCTGTCCTGCAGCTCGCGGCCGCTGCCGTTTCATCGGTGGCTGTCTATGCCGCGGGATTGGTGGACAACGACCTGGTCGACCTCGACGAAGACCGTGCTGCCCGTCCGGAGCGTCCGTTGCCGTCGGGCGCCGTGACGGAGAAGCAGGCGCGCAGGGGGCGGATCCTGCTCTTTGCCGTTCCTTTCCTTGTGGCGTGTGTTTTTCGTATGCCGCTTGCCTGGTTGACGGTTCAAGCTCTGCTGGTTGCGGCCTGTCTCTCCTACAATCGGCTCAAAGGGCGGTCGATTCTTGTGGGAGCCTTCCTTATGGGCGGATGCCGCGGGCTGAACATGCTCAGCGGTGTTGCGCTTGCGTGGGGGGTGCGGGGGGTGGCGTTGTGGCCGGCAACAGCGGTGGCGCCGTGGTGGGGGTACGTGATGGGGATCAGCCTCTTTGCGGCGCGGGAAACCGTGCGAGTGCCCGGGGGGTGGCGCTATCTGCTCGCAGTGGCCCCGCTCGCGCTGTTGGGGGCTTCCCTGTTGCCGGGCATTCCTGACCGGACGGGGTTGAGCATGTGCGGCGCCGGGATCTGCGGCGTGGCGCTGGTCGTTGACGTGATGGTTCGTCTGCGGGGCTGCAATTCGCTTGCCAAGGTCCCGCCCTCCGTGGGACGCTTGGTGCGCGCGCTCGTGCCGATGCAGCTGCTGCTTTGCCTGTCGATGCCGTTCTACGGAGATGCCTGCGGCATCCTGCTGTTGACGGGGTGGTTGCTTTCGGAATCACTGAGCAGGAGATTCTACGCTTCATGAACAAGTTGCTGGTGATCGGTGTGGCCGGGCTGGATTCGCGTACGGCACAGAAGCTCTCGCTTCCCGGCGGGGCCGGGTTCGCTCCTCTGCAGCCGGCGTTTCCAGCCGTCACCTGCACCGCGCAGGCGACCTTTCGCACGGCAGCGGCGCCGGCTCAACACGGGATGATTGCCAACGGTTTCTACGACCGCGCGCTGCGCAAGGTCATGTTCTGGGAGCAGTCGGCGGCGCTGGTCGAGGGCGAGCGCATCTGGGCCGCGTACCGTGCGGCGGGCCACACTGTCGGTGTGCTTTTCTGGCAGCAATCGCTTGGCGAGACGGTCGACTACGTGCTTTCGCCGGCGCCGATTCACAAGCACCATGGCGGGATGATCCTGGACTGCTACAGCCGGCCGCGCGAGATGTATGCCCGTTTGCGGGCCTCCCTGGGCGAATTCCCGCTGCGCCGTTACTGGGGGCCTTGTGCGTCGGCCGGGGTGGGGGACTGGATTGCGAGTGCCACGGCCGATGTCATGGCGCGGGAGGCGCCCGATCTGCTGTTGACCTATCTGCCGTCACTTGACTACGACTACCAGCGCTTCGGTCCCGAATCGCCACAGGCAGCCCGGGCCGCGGAGTCGCTTGCCGGGCAACTTGAGACGCTGTTGTCGGCGTGTGAAGCGCAGGGGTACGACTGGCTAGTGTGGGGCGACTACGGCATTGAACAGACGGTTGGCGGGGGTGTGCTCTTTCCCAACCGCGTGCTGCGCGAGGCCGGCGTGCTGACCTGCCGTGATGTCCGGGGGCGGGCGTATGCCGATTTCCACAGCTCGCGTGCCTTTGCCATGGTGGACCACGCGGTTGCCCATGTCTATGTGGCCGCGGACGGAGATGTCGCGGACGTGGCGGAGCTATTCGGGGCATGTCCCGGGGTTGAGCGCGTGTTGGCCGGCGATCGGCTCGACGCCGCACAGCTGCGGCATGGCCGTTGCGGGGATGTGGTGCTGATCGCCCGTCCGGGGCACTGGTTCGCCTACCCCTGGTGGGAGGGGCGGCGCCGGGCGCCCGATTTCGCGTCGCACGTGGATATCCACAACAAGCCGGGGTTCGATCCCTGCGAGCTCTTCATGCAATGGTTGCCGCCCGGCGTGGGGCAGGATCCGACCCGGATCGGTGGGACCCACGGGCGTGCGGCCGGGACGGCGGCATGGGCCGGCTCGATTTCTCTGGACGGCGCCCCCTCCTCCCTGATTGAACTTTCGGCGGCTGTCCAGCGTTGGTTATGTAAGGAGTCAGAGTCCGCCGGTGACAGGACCGGTGTGGGTGACGTTCTATGACGTACGAGAGCATCAATCCGAGCTTTGCCGTGCCGTTCGAGTATCCGGTCGAATTCCTGCGCGATGCGTTTGCGCCGTCGAACGACCTGCTGGCGCGTACATTCGATCGCCACCAGGAGGGGCGGCGACACCGTGTTGTGGTTGTGCTCGACGCGGGGTTGAGCGACGCGCGCCCTGGTTTGGCCGCCGCGGTTGAGACCTATTTCCACGCCCATGCCGGTCAGATCGAGATGGCGGGGCCGATTGAGAGTTTTCCCGGGGGAGCTGCCGCCAAGGAAGGATACGCCAACCTCGAGCGCGTCATCTGGAACCTGGGCAACCTGCACATGGACCGTCAGAGCTTCGTGCTGGCAATTGGTGGCGGCAGTATGCTGGACGCCGTCGGACTCGCGGTCTCGCTGGTGCACCGGGGCTTGCGGCTGATACGCATGCCATCAACCGTGCTGTCGCAGTGCGATGCGGGCATCGGCGTCAAGAACGGGGTGGACGAACACGGGCAGAAGAACTTCCTCGGCACGTTTGCGCCGCCGTTTGCGGTGATTAATGACTTTGCTCTGCTCTCTACCCTCGACGATGCCCATTGGCGGGGGGGGATCGCCGAAGCCTTCAAGGTTTCCCTGATCCGGGATGCCGGTTTTTTTGCTCTCCTGCGTGAACACGCACCGGCGTTGCGCGGACGCGACGAGGAGCGTATGGCGGAGTTGGTGTACCGCTGCGCGTCCATCCACCTCAGGCACATTGCCACCAGCGGGGACCCTTTCGAGATGGGGTCGGCGCGTCCGCTCGATTTCGGTCACTGGGCGGCGCATCGCCTCGAGATCATGTCCCGTCATCGCCTCGGGCACGGGCAGGCCGTGGCCATCGGCATCGCGCTGGACTGCTGCTATGCGCGGCGGCGCGGGCTGTTGAGCGCGCAGGAGCGCGATGCCGTGCTGGATGCGCTCGAATCGGCCGGTCTTCCCACCTATGCGCATGAGCTGAGCGTACAGCGCCACGATGGCGAGCTGGAGTTGCTGCAGGGTCTGGCCGACTTCCGTGAGCACCTTGGCGGGCGGTTGACGATCACCTTGCCCGAAGGCATCGGGCAGGGGATTGAGGTGCATCACATGAACGAGGACTGGATCGTCGATTCCGTCCAAGCCCTGGCCGAGCGTGCGGCCGGCGGCGAATCGGGGAGCAACTGAGTATGCGCACGGGCAGTCAGGCGTTGTTCCCGAGTCGGCATTTGACCTACTGCATGAACGTTCATCCCGGTGAAAGCTGGGCCGACCAGGTGCGCGCGACGCGCGATGATGCGGTGCGCGTTCGCGAGCGCGTCGGCGAGGATGCGCCGTTCGGGCTGGGGCTGCGCATCGGCGCCGCTGCCGCGGCGGAACTCTCGGCTAATCCTGCCTTTGTTGCCGAGTATCGGGCATTGCTGGCCGACCAGTCGATGTATGCCTTTACCGTAAATGCCTTTCCCTTCGGCACGTTCCACGGTGTGCGTGTGAAGGAGGCGGTGTACGAGCCGGATTGGCGTGAACCCGAGCGTGCGGACTACACGTTGCAGGTCGCACGGATTCTTGCGGAGCTGCTTCCCGCGGGGGTGGTCGGCAGCATCTCTACCGCGCCCCTGACCTTCAAAGGGTGGCCCGGATGGGAGTCACGGTGCGATGGGGGAGTGCGAGGACTTGCCCGGGTCGCTCACGCACTGTGGCAGCTCGAAAGCGAATGCGGTCGGCGCATTGTGTTGGCCATGGAGCCGGAGCCGGGCTGCTATCCGGAGACGACACCGGAGCTGATTGACACGATGGTACGGCTCCGCACGGTGGGAGAACGTCATCTGCACGAGCGCTACGGCGTGCCGGCCGATGTCGCGGCGGAAGTGTTGCGCACTTACGTGGGCTGTTGCTTTGACACGGCGCACCAGGCCGTGGAGTTTGAGTCGCTTCAGGCGAGTGTCCGTGACCTGCGGCAGGCCGGGGTGGCGATCGCCAAGGTGCAGGTCAGCGCGGCAATCGAAGCTGACCCTGCGGATGCGGAGGCGATCCGGGAACTGGCCGCGATGCAGGACGATGTCTATCTCCACCAAGTTGGGCTCCAGTACCCGGACGGATCGCTCCGCCGCTGGTACGATCTGCCCGCGTTCCTCGCGGAACTGCCGGAGCTCGAAGCCGGCATTGCGCGCATCCACTACCATGTGCCGCTTTTCGTGCGCACGTTCGGGGCGTTGCGCAGCACAGCTCACCTGGTGCAGGAGGCGGCGGCCACGCTGCTCGATGCCAGTTGCCACATCGAGACGGAAACCTACACCTGGACGGTGTGGAAGCAGGCCACGGGGGAACAACTGCCGATTCATGCCGGCATCGCCCGTGAACTGGAGTGGCTGCACGCGCTGCGGGCCGAACCGGTGGATTGACCGCGGTGCGCCTCGCTCAAACTAGTGTGCTGTCACGCAAATACGTTCACGGAATTCCCGGACCGGCTCGCGAGGACGCTCGCCCTCCATCCCGTTGTACTAACGTTGGTTATGACAATGGAGGGCGAGCGTCCTCGCGAGCCGAAAGTTGGTTTTCGATGAAACGTATTTATGGTACACGACACTAGTGCCAGTCAGCAGAAAAGTCTTCGGCGACTACGAGTAACGACTGCGAGAGAGGAATGGAGGACCCATGAACGACACGAGTACTTCGACCACCACGGAGACGATTCAGAGCGGATTGGGCGTTATCGGCATCGAGATGGGGTCGACCCGAATCAAGGCCGTTCTGATCGACACGGACAACACACCCGTCGCATCCGGCGGACACGGCTGGGAGAACACGCTGGAAGAGGGCATCTGGACCTATCCGTTGGACGAAGTGTGGACGGGGCTCCGCTCCAGTTTCGCCGATCTTCAGAAGAACGTGGCAGCGGAGTACGGCGTTGCTCTCAAGAGGGTGAAAGCGATCGGCTTGAGCGGAATGATGCACGGGTACATGGTCTTCGACGCCGAAGGCAATCAGCTCGTGCCCTTCCGAACCTGGCGGAACAACATCACCGGCCAGGCCTCTGAGGAACTCACCGGGTTGTTCGATTATCCGATCCCCCAGCGCTGGAGCATTGCCCACCTCTACCAGGCGATTCTGAACAAGGAAGAGCATGTGGTCCGCATCGCCCACATGACGACCCTGGCCGGTTACGTCCACTGGAAACTGACGGGACGGCAGGTGATGGGCATCGGGGAGGCATCCGGGATGTTTCCCATCGATATCGGGAAACAGGATTTCAACACCGCGCTGGCCAACGCGTTTGATGCGCATGTCGGGGACGAGGGGGGTGCCTGGAAACTGACGGACATTCTCCCGCGGGTTCTGGGCGCCGGCGAGTCGGCCGGTGAACTGACGGAAGAAGGCGCGCGCCTGTTGGATCCCGCCGGCAACCTGGAGGCGGGTGTTCCGCTCTGCCCACCCGAAGGCGATGCCGGAACCGGCATGGTTGCCACCAACAGCGTCGAGGTGCGTACGGGCAATGTGTCGGCAGGCACGTCGGTCTTCGCGATGCTGGTGCTGGAGAAGGAGCTTTCGAAGGCTCATCACGAGATCGACCTGGTCACCACGCCGGACGGCAAACTGGTGGGGATGGCGCATTCCAACAACTGTACCTCGGACTACAATGCCTGGATTGGCCTGTTCGGCGAGGCCGCGGGAGTGTTGGGTATGGAGGTGTCCGATCAGGACCTCTACGTCAAGCTTCTGAGTTTGGCCCTGGAGGGTGAGGCGGATTGTGGGGGTCTTCTGTCCTACGGATATGTCTCCGGCGAACACCTGACCGGCTTCAGCGAAGGCCGCCCGCTTTTTGCCCGTTCACCGAACTGCCGTTTCACCCTGGCCAATTTTATCCGTACCCTCCTGTTTACGTCGCTCTGCGCCCTGCGGACCGGATTGAATATCCTGACGGAAGAAGAGGGGGTCGAGGTGGACGAGATCCACGGCCATGGCGGCTTCTTCAAAACGCCCGGAGTGGGACAGCGCATCATGGCCGCGGCCACGAAGACCCCGGTCTCTGTTCTGGAAACCGCCGGCGAAGGCGGCGCCTGGGGGATCGCACTGCTGGCGTCCTTCATGACCCGGGAGAACCGCGACGAGTCCCTGCCGGAATTCCTGAAGAAGATCTTTGCCGCAAGCATGGGCGAGGCGGTTCGGCCCGATCCCGTGGACGTAGCCGGCTTCGAACGCTTCCTCGAACGCTATCACGGGGGTCTTGCGATCGAACGAGCCGCTGTTGAGTGTTTGCCGGCGATCCTCGCCGGGCTGTGATGTTGTTCGCCTCGGCCTGCGCCGTGGTGTGTTCCTCCCCAATCTTGCCTTCTCACCCCGATTCTGTCACTCTGCACGCGACGATACGGGACGATAGCATTGCTTCAAGCCGGTCGCCGACACCTGCCGCGGTCCGGCGTCTTGACGATTCGGTTCGCAATGGCGGCTCGCCCCGCTGTTGCCGCGGTAAAAAGGCGGGAGGAAAATGCGGGTTGACGGGCGAGGACTCAGACTCATCATGGAGCGGCTCTCAGGTCTGCTGGGGCTGCTGACAGGCGGACTCGTCATTTTGGGTGTTCTGTCGGTCTTCGCGTGGTTCGTCCGCCCCGCCGCCGAATCGCCGTCGACGGTCTACACGGATGACGAGATCGCCCGCGCGCAGGCCGACCGCAATGTGACGTTCGACCCCGACGACCCCATCGTGGTCCACGTCGATGTGCCCGAAAGTGACCACGCCAAGGTCAGGGCCGCCTGGCCCGAGGGACAGAAGCCCCCCGCGCCGGACACGATCGGCGAGCTCGTCGCCGCCGGCGCCCTGCCCAAGTGGTTCCCCCGCGGTGAGCCGCCCGTCCTGGCCGAGATGGTGGCCCGGGGCGATCTGCCCCCCGTCGCCGAGCGCGTGGGACCCGAACCCGTCGTTCTCAGAGGCGTCGACGGCGTAGGCAAGTACGGCGGAACGCTGCTCCGCGCGGAGACATCCATCCCGGCCGTCGGCCGATTCGTGTGGCAGACGCTGGATTGCGGGCTGTTTCTCTGGTCGCCGCGGGGCTATCCGCTGCGACCTCACCTGGCCAAAAGCCTCGAGTCCCGCAACGGCGGACGGGAGTTCATCCTCACCCTGCGCAAGGGACTGCGCTACTCCGACGGACACGAGGTGGATACCGACGACATCATGTTCTGGTGGGAGTACGAGAATCTCAACGGTGTGTTTCGCAGCAGTCCCCCGGCATGGATGGTGCCCGGGGGCAAGCCCGGGACGATCGCCAAGCTCGATCGATACCGCGTCAAATTCACGTTCCAGGAACCCTATGGCCTCTTCCCCGAGATCCTGACCTGCGAGGGCGACCTCCTGCACTCGCCTGAGCACTATCTCAGGCCGCTTCACCCCGGCTTTCGCATTGAGCGACACCGAAAGGACCCGAACAACGACAAGGAGCTCGTGGGCGACCGGGAGGTAATCGACGCAGCGATCAAGCGGCTGAGTGTCCCGGGCCCGCGAGAGATGTATGGACTGCTCCGCGGCCTGGGCAATCCCGAGCTGCCCAACCTGCGTCCCTGGATGTTCAGGCGCCACCAAACCGTCCCCCCCGTCGTGCTTGTGCGCAACCCCTACTACTGCGCGGTCGATGAGAAGGGGAATCAGTTGCCCTACATCGACCAGGTGCTGAACATCGTCAAGATGACCAAGATGATGCCCCAGACCATCGCCGGCGGCAAGGTCAGCTTCCAGGACGTGGAGGTGCGATTCAGCGACTATACCGAGTTGATGACCCGCAGCCGAAGCAACGACTACCGCCTGTTGCACTGGTACGACGGCATGCGGTCGACCTTCGTCATATTTCCGAATCTCAACCGGATCGTCCCCGCCGGCGATTCGATGACCGCCTGGAAGGCACGGCTGCTGGCCGACAAACGGTTCCGGCGGGCTCTGTCGCTGGCCATTGACCGCGAGCAGTGCATCCGGGCCGACAGCAAAGGCCTCGGCGAACCCTCGCAGGTCTCTCCGGGCCGCGCTTCGCCTTTCCGTCACGACGCCTCCGCCCTCGCGGCAATCGAACCGGACCTCGACAAGGCCTGCGACGACGCCAAGGCCCTGCTGGACGTCGTCTGGAAGGCCTTCGGCGCCGCCCCGTCGTGCCTCGACGCCGAAGGTTTCCGGACAACCGGGGATGGTGAAAGGCTCGTTTTCTACCTGGACTTCTGCGAGAACACCGGCATGGGGCCAAGCGAGTTCATCGTTGAGGACTGGGCCAAGATCGGCCTGCGCGTCATCCTGCGAAACCGCGCCAGGTCGCTGTTCGTCCAGGACAAGAACGCGGCCAACTTCGACATGAACATCTATTTCTCGGGCTGTGAGTACATGCCCCTGCTTTCGCCCAGGCTTTACATCCCCTGGACCGCGGGGGCCTATTACGCCACGCGATGGGGACGATGGTACAACACCGGCGGGTTCTACAACACCGAAGGCGCCAAACAGGACGACCTGGCCCTGCCGGTCCCCGAGGGCCACCCCATGCACGACGCCATCGGCTACTACGAACGGGCCCGCATGGCCGTCTCGCACCAGGAGCGGAAACGCCTCTTCGACAAGGTCCTGGACATCGCGGCCGATAACATCTGGTCAATCGGTATCGTCACGCCTCCGCCCAAGCTGGCGGTGGTCAAGGACGGTCTCAAGGGCGTGCCGGACAAGGCCCTGGCCGGCGACGTGTTTGCCACGCCGGGCAATCTGGCAATGGAGACGTTCTTCTTCGAATCCGAGGCCGACCGTACGCACCCTCCCGGCACGACCGAAGCCCTGCTGGCCGCGATCGAGGAGCCCGTGCCCATGGGTAGGAAGGCTCCCGTCGGCACGACAACCGCGACCAACAACAACACCGTGCGGCTCCTTGTGTCCGGCGTCGCTGTCCTGCTGATTGCCCTGGCGATCGTGAGGCACCCGTATGTCGCAAGACGACTCGCAATCATCGTCCCTACCCTGCTGCTGATCTCCATCAGCTCATTCGTCATCATTCAGCTACCCCCCGGCGATTTCCTCTCGGCCCGGGTCACCCAGCTAGAGGAGATGGGGGTCGATTCCGAGCAGGCCCAGGAAGAGATCCAGGGACTCAAGGAGTTGTTCCACTACGACGAACCGGCCTGGAAGCAGTATTGCCGATGGATGGGCTTCTACTACTTCGCGGATCTCTATACGGCCGAAGAACGGGACGAGCGGTTGAACGGATGGCAGGCCCGGGTCGCTCGAGCCGAACAGGACGGCACACCCAAACCGCCGAAACCGAATCTCTACTTCAAGCCGGAAAACACAGGCCTGCTCCAGGGCGATCTCGGCCGGTCGATGGAAACTCTCGAGGAGATCAACACCATCATCGGCGACAGGATCACGCTGACGTTCTTCATCTCGCTGGGGACCATACTGTTCACGTGGGCGGTGGCGATTCCGATCGGCATCTACTCGGCCGTCAGACAGTACTCGATAGGCGACTACGTGCTGACGTTCATCGGCTTCGTGGGCATGTGCATACCGGGATTCCTGCTCGCACTGGTGCTCGCCACCCTCACCGATATCGAGGGACTTTTTTCGGCTGAATTCGTCACCCAGACGCACTGGGACCTGCCCAAGGTCATCGACCTGCTCAAGCACATCTGGATTCCCGTCGCGGTCATGGGCGTAACCGGCACGGCGTCGATGATCCGCGTGATGCGGGCCAACCTGCTCGATGAGCTCAAGAAACCCTACGTCGTCACCGCGATGGCCAAGGGCGTCCGACCGGCAAAACTGCTGTTCAAATACCCGGTGCGACTGGCGCTGAACCCGTTCGTTTCGACCATCGGCGGGTTGTTCCCGCGGCTGGTTTCGGGCGGCGCCATCGTCGCGATCGTCCTGACCCTGCCCACCGTGGGCCCGCTCATGCTGACGGCCCTCTTCGCCCAGGACATGTACATGGCCGGCTCGATGCTCATGATGCTCAGTCTGCTCGGCGTGATCGGAACGCTGGTCAGTGACATGCTGCTGCTGTGGCTGGATCCGCGAATCCGCTTCAAGGGAGGCAGCCGATGAGCGCGACCAAGGCAACCGGCGCCGTGCTCCGAACGGGCGCAAGCTCCCTGTCGCAGCGGCAGCTCATTGCCCTGCGATTCCGCAGGCACAAACCGGCACGGCTTTCGCTGTTCGTCGTCCTCTTTCTGTACGTCATCGCCGCACTCGCGGGCTTCTTCGCCCCCCAGAGTGTCTCGCGCAAAGACCTGGACTATGCCCACTGTCCCCCCATGCCCGTGCGTTTCGGTCTCAAGCACGGCGGATTCTACTCCCCATTGCCTGTGCAGCGAATCGACGAGGTCACGTTGCGGAAGTACTACGTGCGGGAGCCCGGCAAGGTGCTGAAACTCGGCTTCTTCGTCGAGGGCGACGAGTACAACCTGTTGGGGCTGTTCCCGTGTCGCACGCACTTCTTCGGCGCCGACCCGACCGCCAACGGCTGGACGGACGGCGACCGGAAGGTCGGTTTCCTGATGCTGGGCGGCGACAAGTACGGGCGAGACATCCTGAGCAGGCTCTTCCTCGGCGCGCGGGTGTCTCTGTCGGTGGGACTGCTGGGCATCGCGGTGACGTTCATGCTCGGACTGACCATCGGCGGGATCAGCGGCTACGTTTCCGGCCGTGTCGACCTGGTCATCCAGCGCCTGATCGAGATCGTCAATTCGTTTCCACGCCTGCCGATGTGGCTGGCCCTGGGGGCGGCCGTGCCCGCCGACTGGTCGCCGCTGAAGACCTACTTCGCCATCACCGTCGCATTGAGCCTGCTAAGCTGGACGGGCCTGGCGCGCGTGGTCCGCGGCAAGATCCTCTCGCTGCGCGAGGAGGACTACACAACCGCCGCCCTCCTGCTCGGAGCGGGGCATTGGCGAATCGTCTTCCGACACCTCCTGCCCGGATTCACCAGCCATATCATCGTCTCCCTGACCCTGGCGATTCCGGGCGTGATCCTGGGCGAGACAAGCCTCAGCTTCCTGGGCCTGGGCCTGCGAGACCCTGTCGTCAGTTGGGGTGTCATGCTCCAGGACTGCATGGACATCGAGGCGGTGCGCTACTACCCGTGGCTGATGGCGCCGGTGGTCATGATCGTCATGACCGTCCTCTGCTTTAACTTCCTCGGCGACGGTCTGCGCGATGCCGCCGACCCCTACGCGGCACGGTAGCAGCGGCGGGGTGCTCTTTCCGAGCGGATTTGAAACCTTTTGGTTGTTGAAAGGTCATGGGCCGCTTGCAAGTGTCGGCGCGTAGCGCGCTCCAACCGGACCACGCCACTCCGCGCCGATCCGCG
>CAZKRK010000004.1:0-58477 GCA_964555035.1 uncultured Victivallales bacterium
GGGCCCCCGTCAATTTCTTTGAGTTTTAGCCTTGCGGCCGTACTCCCCAGGCGGTGCACTTAACGCGTTAGCTCCGGCACGGGGGGGGTCAATACCCCCCACACCAAGTGCACACCGTTTACGGTCGGGACTACCAGGGTATCTAATCCTGTTTGCTCCCCCGACTTTCGTGTCTCAGCGTCAGTAACATTCCAGAGAGCCGCCTTCGCCACCGGTGTTCTTCTAGATATCAACGCATTTCACCGCTACACCTAGAATTCCGCTCTCCCCTACTGTACTCTAGTCCCGCAGTTTCGGATGCAATTCCATGGTTGAGCCATGGGCTTTCACATCCGACATACGAAACCGC
This sequence comes from uncultured Victivallales bacterium, assembly GCA_964555035.1. GTDB lineage: Bacteria > Verrucomicrobiota > Kiritimatiellia > UBA8416 > CAYOBW01 > CAZKRK01. The sequence continues at coordinate 350 of CAZKRK010000004.1, forward strand.
CTACACACGCTTTACGCCCAGTAAATCCGAACAACGCTCGCCACCTCTGTATTACCGCGGCTGCTGGCACAGAGTTAGCCGTGGCTTCCTCTTAAGGTACCATCGAGTCCCATGGGTATTAACCATGGAATGTCTTTTCCCTCATGACAGGAGTTTACAACCCTAAGGCCGTCATCCTCCACGCAGCGTCGCATCGTCACGCTTTCGCGCATTGCGAATGATTCTCGACTGCAGCCTCCCGTAGGAGTCTGGGCAGTGTCTCAGTCCCAGTGTGGCTGATCATCCTCTCAGACCAGCTAGCCATAAGCCTTGGTGAGCCGTTACCTCACCAACAAGCTAATGGCACGCGTACACCTCCTCAAGCGGCAGGTCCCGAAGGATCCCCACCTTTAGTCATCGTGACATGCGCCACAAGACCACATTCGGTATTAGCGCCCGTTTCCAGACGTTGTCCCCAACTTGAGGGCAGCTTATACACGCGTTACTCACCCTTTCGCCACTCTCCACCGAATCACTCTCCGAAGATTGATCAACGGCTTCCCGTTCGACTTGCATGCCTAATCCACGCTGCCAGCGTTCGTTCTGAGCCAGAATCAAACTCTCCAGAAAAAAACAGTAAGCTGTAGCCATCCACCCGAAAGTGAACGGCCAGTTGCTTGCTAATCAAGTTTGACCCTCGCACAAGCTGTTCGCCAATCACACCACTTCCGATTCGAAGTGATCATGATTTCAGTAAGCTATTCAGTTTTCAAAGAACACACAAAAAAAGACGCAAGCATCAAGTTGCTCTTCTTCGTCAATCTCTCAGAGGAGACTTGGAAGAGTCGCTGTTTGCTCACATCTTCCTGCCGTCAATCAAGCCGGCATCTCGTGAAACGGCGCGCAATGTAGCACTGCCCGTTTTCGGGAGTCAACCCCTTTTTTGAATTTTTTTCAAAATTCTTTTCGGGGCTGTTGAAGCGGCTCTTCCGCCTCTCCCAAAAGCGACTACGAACCTACCCCATTCAGTCTCGAATGTCAACCCCCTGAATGAAGAAAAAGTACATTTTCAACTCAGGTCGGCTGAGCCCCCGGGCGCTACGCTTGCGAAAGGAGGATTACTTCCTGTTGCCAATCCGTCGTCACATCTGTTATACAGACGCACCACAGGTCGCCGTGAACCCACCCAAACGCACGAGGAGCACCATGACCAAATCAACAATTGCACGTTCTCTCCTGACGGCAACTCTCGCCGCTGTCATTACCGGCTGCGGCACAACCGAACCCGAGACGAGCCAACCGATACCGGCCGTCACACCCAAACCCGTAGTGCAGCCCAAACCAGCGCCCAAACCGGAGGTAGAGTCTGAACCGGCGCCCAAACCAGACGCGAAGCCCACCGTTCAACCCACGCCAGAACCGGGAACCGCTGTCCCCGAGCAGCGCTTCACGAGCGACATAGCGGAAGTACTCGCGGACGCCCCCACCGGCCCCGGCGGTCTTTGGACAAATAAGGTGGCCGCCGGCAAGAGCAAGAAGAAGAGCGGCAAAGCGCCCAGGCCTGCCGTGAAGGCACCTCCCCGCCCGGATACGAGCAAGTACCGCGACACGACTGACGACGGCAAGGGGAAGCTGACCGCCTCCGGCCAGGGTTTCTCGGGTGAAGGTCCGGCCAACGTCATCGACAACGGACAGAGCAAGTGGTGTATCGAGACCAAGAACACCTGGCTGCAATACGAGTATGCCGACGGCGCCAAACACAAAGTGACCGCCTACACTATTATGTCGGCAAACGACAACCCGGGCCGCGACCCGAAAAACTGGAAACTGCTGGGATCCAACGACGGCAAAGAGTGGACCGAAGTCGACTCTCGCAAAGATGAGAATTTCGGAGCGCGCTTCGAAACCCGCCTCTTCACGCTCAAAACGCCCGCCGAATTCAGCGCCTACCGCCTCGAAGTCTCCGAAAACCACGGCGACGTCAGCCACCAGTACGCCGAGTTCGAGCTGCTGGAAGACAAGTAGCCGCACTCCCTTCGTAGAGCGTCCGCTGCGCGCGGCCCTTGTGAGCCGCACGGGGAGGGGGCGTAGGTGGTCGGCCCCGCCTCTCGTCTCCGGGCACGCGCGTTGCGCGTGCCCTTCGGCGTGTCTACGACGGGCCTTCACCACGAAAACAGCGAAAACAGGGACCAGCGAAAACAGGGACAGACCTCGCACCGCAACTTGCCGATATCGCCCCGACGCGGGCAACCCTCTGTCACACTAAAAACGGCAGTTGCCGGTAGTCGGTGGTCGGTAATCGGCGGCGACCAACGACTTGGCGCGATGCGCGGGGGAATGGGTGGGGCGAGTGAACACCGGAAGTCTTTGTGCCACACCGATTACTGATCACGGATTACCGGTAACCGCTCCTTTCAGGATCACCACCGCAACCGCCAATCCGACACGCAATGTGACAACCAAGTTCACGATCGTGAACTTGGTTGTCACACATCACAGCCAAGAAACAGCGAGTTTTCCGGGAAATGGCGACGTTTTGCATGTGTTGGCGTAGCATCTTAAGGCAGGCGTTGCCCGCAACCCAAGGGAGAGAGCAGGTGAAAAATGGTGGGTGAAAAATGGGAGGGGAAAGGGGTCCCATTTTTTACCCACTATTTTTCACCTGCATTACTAAGCCCCCGGACAACAGCATTCGCTCCGCGGATTTCTTGTTTTTCTTGGCGGCAACGCGGGATTAAGGCTAATGACGTATAACCAGTGCAAGCTGAGCATCTTGTGGAGGCCGAACGCCGGTTCAAAACACCGGTTCAAGGTTTGTCCCCGCAAAATCCCCAAGGTCTGTCCCCGCAAATCGGTCCCCGCAAATCGCCCGCAAATCTGAGGACGTGCTGGCTGAAACCGAGATCCGGACCTTGCGCGAGGCATTCAGGCAAGCTCAGGACACTCCCGAGAGAATCCCCCCTAAGCTCAAGAACCTTATCGCCATGCCTGACTTCCCTCAAAAACTCGTCAACATGGTCGAAAAGGCGGCCGCTTGATTACAAATCCAACCGAGTTTTGCGGCAATAGGAACCCACACACCCACATACTCACGCACTCACACACAATCTGCTGGGGTAAGAACTCATTTCGCCAGTTGGCAACTACTTCTTACGCAAGGAGTTTCCGACAGCGAAAACAGCTCCTGCAAATCTGGTCCCCGCAAATCCGCGGGCGGGGTCTACGTGGGAAGAGACGCACAAAGAAAGGGAGAGGCACACGCCTCTCCCTCTCTGTTTCTTCGACTGTGCCGTGGGCTACTCGGTGGATTCCGGTTCGCCTGCCGTCTCCATTTCAATGGTCGCGGGCTCGAGTCCCATCTTCGCCAGGGCTGCGTAGACCACGAAACCGATGACGAAGGCGACCAGCGGCGGACAAGGGATCTTGCCGGCGAGCCCGGGGATCTTGTCCAGGCCGATGGCGAAACCGATCGCCCATGAAATCCAGCCGGCCATGTTGAATCCCGCGCGCGGGCCCGCCCACTTCTTGCCGGAGAGCAGGTAGTCAGCGGCCATGGCGCCACAGATGGGTCCAAACGAGGCGCCGATGATGACGAACACGCCGATGGCATTTCCAGCCCAACCGGTAACGGCCAATACCACGGCCACGACCGTTCCGAGTCCGCAGGAGATCAGCGGCGGGACTTTCGGCAGCGTGGTCTTGAAGCTGTTAGCGGCGATGAAGGAGGAGAAGCAGGCCGGCGGGAATGCCGCGATCGCCAGGAGATACATGCATACGGCGCCCATCTTGTCGCCCATGATCGCCCCGAGCAGGGCCGTGGCCTGAACCTGGCCGCCGTCGACTTTGCCCGCGCCGTGCGCGCCGGCAACGATCAAGAGGGCCAGTCCACCGGCAAAGATCGTAGCCAGGGAGATGCCCGTAAGCCCGCCGAGCTTCACGTCTTTCGCGTCACGGTTGTTCATACCGAAATCGGTGCCGGCGGCGCCGGCCGTCGCAAAGAAACCGATGACGTACGTACAGATGACGGCAATCACCATGAAACTGGAGAGCGGAGGGCCGGCGGTCAGCGTATCTTCGCCGACCGTCACCTGTTTCCCGGCCTCAATCAGGGCTGCCGTGTCGAAGGCACCGATGCCGCCGATGGTCTTGCCGCAGAGAATGACGAGGACGATCAGCGGGATGAGAGGCAGGTATGTGGCAACCTGGGCCACGTACTTGATGCCCTTGACACCCATGAACGCAGCCGCCACGGCCCATAGCGTGGCAACGATCGCATGCGCCGGGGTTCCAGGTCCGTGGCCGAAGGGCGCGCAGAGGAGCACACCGGCGAAGAACGCATTCACGGCAAGCCAACCATACTGCAGCAGGCCCATGATGAAGCCCGGCATGAGGAATCCGCCTCTCGCGCCATAGGTGGAGCTTCCCACGATGTAGAGCGGCAAACCGGTCTTCATACCGAGCATGCCCGGCACAAGGTAGAACAGGAAATGGCAGAGAAGGGCGGCAAGAATCAGTCCGAGAAGCGCGACGCCAAGGCCTTGAGCCAAAGTGCCGCCGGCGAACGCGCTGTACCCACTGCCGAGTCCCTTGCCGACCGGCAGATCGTGCCAGAACACGAACCACAGCATGATGCCGGCATAGGTCTGGGCCGTGTTCTTGTACCAGGGCGCCCGGTTTCCCATGGGATTGGGCGTCGCCATCTTCAGATAGTCAGGTAGTGTCTCTTTGCTCATAACTCCATTCATCCTCCACAATATGCTTCGAGCTCGAAAAGTCTGGTGTCCCCGGTCACCTCTCAGCGCCACCTACTGATCCATAGACTTGCTCCTCGGGCAACTTCGCTGCGGCCGGTTGTACTGTATGCGGGAGGAAAGCGAAGAGAACCCACTGCGTTTACTGACGTTACCGAGCCAATCCTCCTCCAAAACCATTGCGAGGAATCCTAGTTGCTGCGATGGCCGACTGCAAGCCCTAACATCAGCGTGAACCTGCGGAGCGAAGCGACGCTAGCCCGGAATGGCGCTGACTTAAGGCTTGTTTCGGACGCGGCTCGGCGCAGCCTCGCCCTCCAGAATGCCCGTTTGGAGGGGCAATGGAGGGCGAAGCTGCGCTGAGCCGCGTCCGAAGCAAGCCTTATCTAAGTGCCATTCGACGCTAGCCCGCATATTTCACGGATTCCCGTAGCGAGAGCACGTAGAGTGCGGCAGATCAAGGGCTTGCGAGTGATTGCCGGGCGAAGGCGTATCGACATACGTTGAGGTCGGCAATCGTTCGCGAGTCCTTGAGGTGCCGTGCTATACGCGCTCGCAGTAGGGAATCCGTGAAATATGCGGGCTAGGTTCCACGCAGTTGATGGATCCAATCATCATCCCGGGGGCGTGGTCAAGGCGCCAGAGAAACGGCAACGCACCCCGTTCGCACGCGCGCTGTCTGGTTCCCCCTTCGCCCTCGTCCACCGTTATCCTCGCCCGCTATCGTCCACCGGTGCTCGGTTCACGATAGCGGGCGACGATAGCGGTTGACGATTGATTCTCCGATCTCCCCGATCCATCAGGAGCTAGAAATCCGGTATTTCGGGCTTCGGATTTCCAATGTTGCATTTCCCCGCCTCTCCCGTATAACCTGGCCGTTTGTTTTTTGTGACCGAAGGGATCTGATCCATGCCGACGTACGAATATGAATGTGAGCGTTGTGGTCATCTGTTCGAGCTGTTCCAGAGTATGACGGAGCCGCCGCGGAAGCGGTGCCCGGAGTGCCGCGGCAAAGTGAAGCGTTTGTTCGGGACCGGAGCGGGGATTCTCTTCAAGGGTAGCGGTTTCTACGAGACGGACTACAGAAGCTCCGACTACAAGCAGGCCGCCGAAAAGGACAAGAGCGATGCCAAATCCGCATCCGACTCCAGCAAATCAGACAGCAAGGATAGCAAGAAGAAGTCGACGGACAAGAAGCCGAAGAAGAAGAAGGCGGCCGCGACGGCCTAGCCAAGGAGACACACCATGGTGATTGTTTGTAATCAGTGTGGCACTGAGAACCCTCTCGGGAGAGTTTTCTGCGGCAACTGCGGTCGCAAGCTCGACATGACCCACGCCAACACCAACTTCCGAAGCAAACGGGAGTTCAACGGGAAGACGGTGCTGAAGATCGCCAACTGGTTGGTAGCGCCCGCCGTCACGGCGATCATAGTCTGCACGGTCCTGAGATTCTGGCCAAACGAGATTGTACTCCCGAAAGGCCTGAAGAAGGAACAGGCGACGACGCTCGTGGGCCAGTTGAGCGGCATCACCGAAATGAGGCTGGGGCAATCGGCAACGATTGTACTGAGAGAAGACGACATCAACGCCTACTACAAGTTCGGCCGCGCCGAAAACCTCGAGCTGGAAGGGTTTCGCGTGAAGCTGGACAAGGGTTTCATGATGGTCCGGACGCGCGAGAAACTCGAGTGGCGCATCGGCAAGTGGGTGCCGCGTCTTACCTATGATTACCTGTGTATCCCGTACAGTGGAAAGCTCCTCGTGCGCAAGGCCTCCGTCGGGCATCTCCCCCTGTGGGGGCCGTTCAAGAACGGGGCGGTTCGCAAGATCAAGCAGATGCTCCTCGACGGCACGGAGCACAAGTTGCTCAAGCATGTTACGGATATCCGGATCGAGAAAGACGAACTCCACATCTCAGTCAAGAAGTAGTTCTCGGCAATGAAACCTCAGCTTGGCGGAACGGTCGCGTCAGTATGCGCTGTGTTCTTCTGCCTGTTCTCGCGGGTATCGGCGCAGGCGCCCGAACCGGGCCCGTCGCCCTCGCCCTCCGGGTCGGACCTGCTGCGAACGTTGAAGACCTGCCGAAGCCACAAGCGGGGCTTCTACATTGTCAGCAAGGACCGCGAGCAGAATGTGGACCTGATGCGTTGGGCCGACAACGCTGCCGATCGTATCGAGCAGCTCACGCACCTGCGTATTCCGACCGGCGGACGTTTCGTCACCAGAATCGTCGTGCGTGACGTTGTCCCCGGGATCCCCCCTTCGGCAGGAGTTTCGCAGATGTTGCGCGGGAACACGCTGGAGCAGCGTCTCACGATCGTGGGCTACGATGAGGTCGAGCCTGTTCTTGCTACGGAGGGTCTGTGCCACCTCCTCTTGAGCCGTGTGTGCGTGGCCAGGTGGATACAGGAGCATCTCCCGCGAGAGGAGGAGACCGCGCCGGCCGATTCACCGCACGTCAGAACGGTCCCTTTCTGGTTGTCGCTCGGCCTGGCCCGCAACATGGGAGTTGCCAACCGGGCCGCTGACTCGTCGCTGGTTCTCGACCGTTGGCAGCAGGGGCGACTGCCGACGCTTGCCGCATTTCTTCGGGCCGGGGTGGCGCGTCCGACCGGGGGGCAGCCCCTTGCGGCGCACGAGCGCGCCATGTGCGGCGCCGTTGTAGCCTGGCTGTGCACTTACACTGCCGAGGACGGCGTTTTCGACGCGGTCGCAGACAGACTGTCGCAGGGGTTGGCTGTTACGGCCGACTGGCTGAGTCAGGCCATGCCCCGAATAGACAACATCGCCGAGGCGGACGCGGCATGGCAGGGCTGGGTGCGACGGCAGCGCCGAACAGTGTACGCCACGAACTCGCCGTACGCTTCGCACGTCCTCGGCCAATTGCGGGCAGCGTTGTTGCTTTGTCGGGGAGAATCTGGTATTCCTGTCTCCGAGAGTCTTCCCGCGCGAATGCGCCTGGGAGACCTGACAGCGTATCGAAACGAGAAGTGGATTGGGGATGTCGCGATCTGCAAGGCAAAGGAGCTTAGCGTCCTTGCGGTCGGTCGGGATGAAGAGTGCGCGAGCACGATAGCAGCCTACTGCCGTTTTCTGCGGGGACTTCGGGAGGGTGCGGAGGATGCAGTTCTGCAGGAGTGGTTGCACGAGGCGGATTGCAAGCTGGAGAGCCTGACAAAGAGTCGATCGCTGAAGAAGTAACCGAACCAGGCCCCGGGAAACCGCCCCCCGGAGCCGTTCTCCGGACAATCATGAAGCAACCATGGCGACGCGAAAGACAATAGTGGGCAAAATCGACCCGGAGGTGCTTGAATTCACGGCCGGGAAGGACGCGCTGCTGGATGCGGCCCTCGTGGAAGCCGACTGTATCGGGTCGGCTGCGCACGCCACGATGCTGTCGCGGCTGGCGGTCACGCCGCGCATCTTCGACGGGGAAGAGCTCAAGGCAGTCGTGGGCGAGCTGGTTGAGATTATGCGCGCGTCACGGCGGGGCGCCTTTCGCATCACGGCGGGCGATCAGGATGTTCATCTTGCCGTGGAGAAACGGTTGACGCGGAAGCTGGGCGACAGCGGCAAGCGGATCCACACGGCCCGCAGCCGCAACGACCAGGTGGCGGTCGATCTGCGGCTGTATGCCAAGGAGCAGCTGCTGGCACTAACCGAGGAGACCGTCGCTCTCGCGCGCGCTCTGCTGGCGTTCGGGAAGCGCCGGGCCGGGCTGCCTATGGTAGGCCGCACCCACCTGCAGCCGGCGATGCCGAGTTCAGTGGGACTGTGGGCGTCCGCGCACGCCGAGGGCTTGTTGGACGACATGATCCTGATTGACGCCGCGTATCGATTCAACGACCGGTGCCCCCTCGGTTCTGCCGCGGGGTATGGCGTGCCCCTGCCTATAGACCGTGAACTGACGGCGAAACTGCTCGCCTTTCGGGCGCCGCATCACAACGTGCTTCACGCGAGCAACTCGCGCGGCAAGTGCGAGGCGGTGATTCTCTCTACGTTGTCGCACGTGATGGTCACGGTTTCGCGTCTGGCCGAGGACCTCATACTCTACTCGATGCCGGAATTCGGGTATTTCTCGATGCCGAGGGCCTACTGCACCGGCAGCAGCATCATGCCCCAGAAAAACAACCCTGACGTGCTGGAGTTGGTCAGGGCGCGGGCAGCCCGCGTCCAGGGCGCGGCGGTCACCGCCGCCGGCATTCTGAAAGCGCTGCCGGGGGGATACAACCGGGACCTGCAGGAAATGAAGGAGCCCTTCATGGACGCTCTGCAGGTTACGCGGTCGGTCCTGCGCATCCTGGCGAAGCTCGTCGGCGGTCTGAAGGCGAATCGCGATGCCCTGGAAAAAGGGTTCACGCCCGAAGTGTTCGCCGCCGACCGGGCGCTGGAGCTGGTGGCCGAGGGTATGCCGTTCCGCGACGCCTACAACCATGTCCGCGAACACCTGGATGAGCTCAAAGCGGTGGATCCGAGCGAGGCAATCGCCGGAAAGACCCATCTGGGTGCGCCGGCGGGCCTCGATTTTTCCGGGTTATATTCCCGAACGAAAGATGCTTTGGCCTTTGTCAAACGCAAACGCAGACGCTACTATGCGGCCGTGTCAAAACTGTTGGGAGTGAGCTATCCCGGTTTGGGAGAGTAGTGGTTTCGAACGCAAACACCGTTCGGCGCCGGTTGAGGCGCCGGCGAAAATGACTGGAGAGAACATATGATACGCAATGCGCATGTGTCATTCGTCGTCGCCCTGTTGGCGTTGGCGGTGATCGGCCTGCAGACGGAGATTTGCCAGGCGCAGGAGGTAAACACGACGGAACCCGGAGCCGCTCTTACCGCCGGGGGCGAGACGCCCATCCCGGCCGGGGGCGGGATGCCCGTCCCGGACGCTGACGGAGACCGGGGACAGGTTGAGGAGATCATGGACAACCTGGGTGCACTCAAGTACCCGCTGCTGGCAATCTCTGTGCTTACGCTGGCGTTCATCATCTATTTCATAGCCGTACTCCGCGCGGGACAGGTTGTTCCCCGCCGGCTGCACCGGCGTCTGATCGAACACCTCCGGGCCGGCGAGCTGGAAGATGCCCGCAAGGAGTGCGAACGGCGGCGTTGTCCGCTCGCGTACGTGGCGTTGTCCGCCATCAACTACATGCGCCAGATGCCCGACCCCGACCCGACGCTGCTCAAAGACATCATCGAAGGTGAGGGCGCACGGCAGGCGGAGACCATCCAGGGGCAGACCTTGTACCTGCTCGACATCGCCGCCATTGCGCCGATGATGGGGCTGCTGGGTACGGTCTTCGGAATGGTGAGGGCTTTCGGCGGCGTGGCCGAGGGGCTGGCCAGCGCCAAACCGATAGCCTTGGCGGGCGGCGTGTCGCAGGCACTGTACACGACGGCATTCGGTCTGATAATCGGCATCTTCGCGATGCTGTTCTACGCCATGTTTCGCCGCATGGCAGCCAAGCTGATTTCCCACCTCGAGGCGGCGTCCATCGACGTTCTAACCGCGTTCATGGGACGCTCCGGATTTGTCGTCGGGTCGAAAATGTAGGCGGAAACGCCGGAACTGAGGCTATGGCAAGATGAACTTCCGCAAACGAAGCGCAAAACCGCAGGGACCGGGATTCCAGATTGCGCCGATGATCGACGTGATCTTTCTGCTTCTCTGTTTCTTTGTCGCCAGCCAGATCTACTCTCAGTGGGAAACGGAGGTACCCATAACGCTGCCGACAGCGGAGACGGGCGCAATTCCCGAAAGACTCCCCGGCGAGATCATCCTCAATATTCTTGAGGACGGGCGTGTCGTCGTAAACGGGCAGGTACTCGATCAGAAGGGCCTGACCTACCTCTTCGGGCGCCTTGTGAAGCTCTTTCCCGGACAGCCAATCCTGATTCGGGCCGACAAGGACACGCCCTACGAACATGTAATCGGCGTACTCGACCTCTGCCGCAAATCGGACATGATGAATATTTCGTTCGCCACGACGGCAACGGAGGAAACATAGGGCCACTACGGGTCAATTGGTCAATTGGTTAATTGGTTAATTGGTTTAATTGGTTAATTGGTTTAATTGGTTAATTGGTTAATTGGTTAATTGGTTTAATTGGTCCTCAGGTCAACAAGTCAACGAGTCAGCAACCGAATCATGAGTAGACCCTCAACAATCCTGTGCTTCGTGTGTGCCGTCGCGGTTGGCGCTCTGACGGTGCGGCGTCCCGCAGTCGCCCAGAACGGTGTTTTGCCAAGTGACGAGCGGCTGCAGTTCGCGAACGGGCTGTATGCCCGCGGCATGTACGAGCTGGCGTCGAAGGAATACGAGAGCTACCTGGAGGAAGTGGGCGACGGCGGAAAGGCCGACACGGCCTGGTTTCGCCTCGGGGAGTGTTACAAGAACTGCAGCCAGCTCCGCGAAGCGGAACGAGCTTTCAGAACGGTATTGACGAAGTTCCCGGAGAGCGAGTACCGCCAGCGCGCCGGTTTCCGCCGGGCTGACATTTTCCTGGGCATGGGACATCATGCCGCAGCGATCGACCTCTTCGACACGGTGCTTGAGCAGGAACCTCCCAAGGATCTGGCAGCGGCCGCGACCTATCTGCAGGGAACGGCCTACCTCAAAGACGACCAGGTTGCCGAGGCAGTCACCCGGTTTCAGACCGTGGTCGACAAGTATGCCGATTCACGCTTCCTGCAGTACGCGCTGCTGGAGCTGGGCGGCATCTACGGCGACGCCGAAAACGAGCCGGCCGACGTGGGCAAGGCCCTTGACCTCTACCACAAAGTCGCGGCGAAACCGGAATCCGACCGGGTCGGCGCCGAGGCATGGTTCCAGATCGCCGATCTGCACTTCCGCCAAAAGGCCTACGACAGGAGTTCCGAGGCATACGGCAACCTCCTGACGAAGTACCCGAAAGACCGCCGGGCCGAGGAAGCGGTGCTGCAGGCGGCCTGGGCGGCGCACAACGCCGGGCTTTTCGCCGAGGGCCTTGCGCGCGCCACGGCCGCGCTGGCGCAACTCGCCCAGGCCGAGGCCGCCACCGAGGGCGAGGCGGCCAACGAATCCCGCGCCGAGTGGATCTATCTCAAGGCCAACTGCGAGCGCCAGGTGATGAAATACCAGGAAGCCATCACCACCTATGCCGAGTTGCTGGCGGGGTTCCCCGGTTCGCGTTACGAACAGGCCGCACGCTACGAGAAAGCGCTGGTGTACTACAAGGTCGGCCAGTTCAAACAGGCCATCGCGGAGGCACGTCAGGTCAGGGCCGAAGGCGAGCTGGGGAAAGACGTCTACTGGTTGCTGGCCGAATCGCATGCCTCTTTGAAGGAAACCCCGAGTGCCGTGCAGTACTACCGCCTCATCTGCCGCGACTTCCCGAAGAGCGACGTGGCCTGCGACGCCACCTACCGCCTGGCCCACCACCTGCGCGTGCAGGGCGACCACAAGGAAGCCGCGAACTGGTACCACACGGTTGCCCACGATTTTCCGGACAACGAGCTGGCGCCCAAAGCGCTGTTCGCCTCCGCACTCTGCCTGCTCAAGGAAGGCATGAACGCCGAAGCCGTCCGTGACTGGACCAACCTCATCACGAAACACCCCAAACACCCGCTGGTCGAGGAGTCGATGTATCAGCGCGCCATGGGCGAGATGCGGCTGCGGCGGGATGAAGACGCCCTCAAGACGCTGCGCGAGTTGCTGCGGCAGTTTCCGACGACCCGGTTCAAGGCGGAAGCCCACTACTGGATGGGCATCCTGTTCAAGGAAACCGAGAAGTTCGCCGACGCGGAGCGGGAGCTGCGCGAGGCCCTGGCGAACAAACCCAAAGAGGAGCTCGCCCGCAAAGCAGAGTTCTTCCTGGGAGTGGTGCTCCAGAACAACGGCAAGGAAGCTGACGCCGCAGACTACTTCCAACGCCTGCTCGACTCCCCCATGACCGACAAGTTCACTCCCGCCCTGCTCGAGTGGCTGGCCCTCTATCGCTTCGACAACAAGAAGTACGCTGAAGCCAGCGCCGCGGCGGACCTGCTGATCAAGACGGCCGCGGACGAAGAGTGGCTCCAGATCGGCTGGGGGCTGAAGGGGCGCAGTCTGGCGGCGCTGGGCAAACCCGATGACGCATCGGCAGCGTTTCGCAAGGCGCTCGCCTCGTCGGCTTCGACACGCTATGCGCCGGAGTCCGCCCTGCGCCTGGCGGACGTGATGTACGAGTCGACGCGCTACACGGAGGCTCGCGAACTCTACGAAAAGGCCGCCGCGCTCTCTGCCGATGCCACCCTGCTGGGCATCCGGGCGCGGGCCTACTACGGCCTGGCGCGAACCGCCGAAGCCACCGAAGACCTGGAACGCGCCGTGAGGTTTTACATGAGCGTCGCCGTACTCTATGATGACGATGAGCTGGTTCCGGGGTGCCTCGAAAGAGCCGCCGCGGGATTCGCGAAGCTGGGCAAGAACGATCAGCAGCAGGCCATTCTCGCGGAGCTCGTCGAGCGCTATCCGGAGAGTGAGCAGGCAAAGAGAGCGAGAGCAAAGCCGTGAGCTTGTCGAACTACGATTCAGACTTCTTTCCCGAAGAGGAGGTCAGCCGGCAGCACGTAATCGTCGCGGTCCTGGCGGCCATACTCTCGATTGGCGCGCACATTGCCGCGCTCATCTACGCTTCGCAGGTCGACCTTGCCCTACTGCCGCCCATTCCGGCACCGAAGCCGGACCTGCGCCAGGCCGCGCTGGCGCTGCCGATGAAACTGCTCGAGGTCACGCGGGAAGTTCGCCGCGTGACGCGCCCGGACGGGCTCCGGGCCGGCGACGCCTCGTTCTCTTCCGATCCTTCGCGTGAAGCCGACACAACAGCGGAATCGCCGACCGAAGCCGCGGTCGAGCCGCCTCCCGTCGGCGACACCCACTTCGTGGGCGCACACGAGACAGTTGCCGAACCCTCGGACCTGCCCGAGCGCGCCGGATGGGAACCGCGCCAGGAGATACTCGCGATCCAGAAGAGGGACATAGCCGCCGACGTCAGCAAAGTGGAACGACGTATCGTACCCAAACTGGAGCGCGTCGCCACGGCTCCCGACATAGTCGACTCGATCCGGCGTGAGGAGTACCTCGACCGTGCCGTTGACAGCATCGTCAAGGCCACGGCCCCCACCCCAATCATCAACATCCCCACCACGCCCGCTCAGATCGAGCAGGCCGTCGAAGACATCCTGAGCCCGAGCATGACGAACGGCGAAAGAGAAGTCACCATCGCCGAACCCGAAGCCGAGAGCGGAACCAACCTGTTCACCGAGACAACCGAAGAAGTGACGCCCTACAAGCCCATCGAGCGCCTGCTCAAAGCCAGACTCGTCCGCTACGACTCGCGCGGAGACGACCCCTACGGGTACTTCAGAATCGAAATCGAGCGCATCGGCGCCGAAGTGCTGCCGGTCATCCCGAAAGACGTGATCCTCGTGCAGGACAGTTCGGCCAGCATTGCCGAACAGAGGCTCTACTTCTGTCGCCAGGGGCTCGTTAAATGCCTCGGCGTCTTGAACCCCAAGGACCGTTTCAACGTAATGGCGTTCAGGGACACGACGTACACCTGCTTCCACGACTGGGCCCCGGTGACGGACGAGAACATCGCCAGGGCCAAGCAGTTCATTGCCGTCCTCAAGTCGAACGGTGAAACCGACCTCTACGCGTCGATCACAAAGGTGCTGGAGCTCAACCGCACGCCCGGACGGCCCGTAGTCGTTCTGCTCGTGACGGACGGAATGTCCACCACGGGTCTGACGCGCAGTTCGAGCATCATCGGCCAGTTCACGCGCCGCAACGATGGCGCCGTGTCGGTCCTGACCATGGGCACAATCCGATCGGCAAACGGCTACCTGCTCGATCTGCTGAGCTACTGCAACCGCGGGTACTCGTCGGTCATAACCAGGGGCCGCTGGGACATCCCTGAAGTCATGCCCAGCCTCCTCGAAAGCGTTCGTCGACCAGTGCTGTCCGATGTCCGTTTCCTCTTCGCCGAAAAGGGCGGTTGCGAAGTCTATCCGAAACTGACCGAGAACCTGTACCTCGGCCGGCCGTTGGTCCTCTACGGACGCTACACCCCGGAAACCGAGAGTGCCGTGTTTCAGGCTGTCGGCAAGGCACTCAACGTTGAGTGTGACATGATCTTCGATCTCGATCTCGACACCGCAACCGTGATCGACGACAGGGAACTGCGCACGATCTGGGCCGAACAGAGAATCTACCACCTCCTCGGCCAATACGCCCGCGGCCCCTCCCGGGAGCTGATGCGCGAAATCATCACCACCGCGCGCCAATACGAAATCGACGTGCCGTATCGCGAGAGGCTGTAGCGGCCTACCGCAGCGGGCCGATGCCGGCGACGAAATGGTTGTGATGCTCTTCCGTACGGCACTGCTGTGCGAAGCGCTCGCGACGTTGCTGACGCGGTGTCACGTGTCGCGGCTTGAGCTGCCACGCCTGGAATTCTGCGTGAAGTGCTTGGTTTCCGAAACCGGGACATCGGTGTAGCCGATGCCATTGATCATGGGGATTGTCGTAGAGCCAGCAGCGGTCCCCCAGGTTCAGGAGACAGGAGTAGCACTTGCGAACGGGTTTCTGGGTCACACGCATGTCCACATCCTCCTTTCTACACGACGGTTTCCTCCGATGTTCTCTCCCTTCCCCACTGAGGTCAGTTTAAGTCGGGCGACACGCGGAGACAAGTAGAACTTGACGGCACTCAAGGACTCGCGAACGATTGCCGACCTCAACGTATGTCGATACGCCTTCGCCCGGCAATCACTCGCAAGCCCTTGATCTGCCGCACTCTACGCGCTCTCGCTACGGGAATCCGTGAAATATGCGGGCTAGAGCGACCTACGCCTACGCCGGTGAAAAATCGTCCTTGGAAACGCCGCAGTCGGGGCATACCCAGTCATCCGGCAAATCCGCGAAGGGCGTGCCGGGTTCGATGCCGTTGTCAGGATCGCCGATCTCCGGATCGTAGATGTAGCTGCAAATATCGCACACGAATTTGTCCATCGCCGGTCTCCTTGCTGCTTCCGGTTTGCATTTGGAAATGTGCGGGGGACTATACTCGTGTCGCAGCCGGAGACTCAACACCTTTCGGCCGGTCAGGGGCTTCAACTCCTGCCGGATCTACTTGAGCCGCGCAATCCGACTCCTCAGGACCTTCTCGAAGGCCCGGTCGCGTGCCGCGCCGGCGTAGCTGACGCCGTAAACGTAGTCCGCCATGTCGTCGAATTCGTCGCCGATCAGCTCGTGCCGGCGCAGTGCCTGCATGTACTCCAGCAGGGTCTGTCCCCTTCTCATTGGGTAACCCCGCGAGCGGAAGTGGCGCAGGAACTGGCGCAGGAAAGACGGAGAGCGTCCCTCCTGGTGCAGACAGCCCCGGTCCGACTTCCTGCCGGCCAGGCTGCGGCAAAAGAGGGCTGACAGGGCGCACACCAGGAGCACGGAACCCGCGATCAGCGTCAAAGGCACAACCGTTGCTCCCGAAGCGGCGGCGCTTCCCCCGAAAAGCGGCGAACGACCGATGGTGTCCGCCAGACGCGGAACGTCGGGCACGGGCGTCGCCTGCCGTGTCGACCGCGGCGCGCGAGGCGCCAACGGTGACGCCGACGGCGTCGGGTCCACAACAACCCAGCCGTAGTCCGCCACGAGGACCTCCGCCCACGCGTGGGCGTCGTCGCCAAAGAAAGTACACACGCCCTCACGCGGATCGAACTCGCCCCCACAGTAGCCGGCCGCCATCCTGGCGGGAATTCCGGCCGCACGCAGTACGAGCACAAACGCCGACGCGAAGAGCTGGCAGTGTCCGCGGCGCTCCTCGAAAATGAAGTTCTCCATGGGATGCAGCCCCCGCGGATTCCGCACCGTCAGGGAGTACTCGAACGAACCGCGGAAATAGTCCAAAACGCTTTCCACGCGCGAGGCTGGAGGTGAGTTGGTGCCGGCAATCTCCTCTGCCAGACGGCCGATGCGACCGGCCAGGGCTCCCGCAGGCAGTTGCAGAAACGGCGAACCGGCATCCACGGAAGCCGGTGAAGGCGCGGGCAGTTCCCGCCATTCGCACAGAGTCGAGGACGCCTCGAACGAGAACCCCGACGAGCCGGCGGGGACGGGGCGGCGATAGATACCCGCGTCGCCGCGCACTACCGCGGGCAGCTTGAGGCTGCAGAGGCTGGGCACGTAGGGCAGATGCGAAGCCGCGTAGCGGATGACTACGGTATAGGACAGCTCGGGACCGATCACCCGCTCCGGCAACACGATCCAGCCGTCGCGCACGCCGTCGTCGGCATCCCTGAACAGCGTCGTCTCCTGCTTCCCCGCAAACCAGACGCGACCGTCAAAACGCTGAAACCCGAAGCGCCTGAGGTAGATCCGACGCTGCTCGGGATGCGCGTCGCGGGCCTCGGACGAGAACACGACGTGAGCCTTGGGGTCATGGGACAGCTGCAGGTCATAGGTGTCCCGCAACGCAAGCCCTTCCCCTCCCCCCTCCCCGGAGCGAGTGCCGCCAAGCTCGCCGGCCGACTCCGTCTCGGCGCCCGTCCCATTGAACTCGCCGCGCGTAAACCACTCAACCGCCCACAGACGCACCCGCTCGGATGTCTTGACCGTTCCGGGAGTCACCAGTCGCGCGAACAGGACCCCGAGCGCCACCACTATCGTCAGAACCGACAGCCGTTCCCAGCGGTCGCCGGCTTTGCGCGGAGCAGCAAACCACGCCGCGATGAGCAGGGCTGTGGCAACGAGCAGCGTCATGGCGTCTCCGCGCCAATTCCGTTCGGACAACATCGGTTCATATTCGTGACCCCGGCTCAACGATACCGGCGTGCCGGTTGTCGGCATAGACAATCGGCGAGTCACTCGCCGGCAGCAGGTCGAGCCACAGCCTTGACGGCGCATTGCTCACGACGAGCAGAGCCCGGTCTTCCGCGACGAAGCCGCGCATGGCCGCTTCGAGCTCGCGCGGAGAATGCGTCGGCCGCATGCGCGCTTCGGCCAGCAACGTCAGGACCTCCCGCTCGGAGTTTACGTCGGGCGTTACGGCCAACGGTTTCCACTCGTTGAAGGAGGCCACGACGTCGAAGGCTACCATGCGACTGGACAGGAACGAAATGAGACCGGCGACAAGCTCGAGCGCCTTCTCAAATGTACGCGGGGACAGGATGACACCCGCGGGGCCGTAGCTGTGAAAAACGATCGCGAGGTGACGATGCCGCGGATCCTCCAGCTCACGCACGACCAGTTTACGCAGGCGCGTGGAGACGGGCCACGCAATCAGCTTGGGGTGATCGCCGGGACGGAACTCACGCATCGAACGGAACTCGCCCTGGCGATCGTGCGCCACCCCGCCGCGGTACTGCTCGTCGCCGCCCCCAAAGTCGAGAAACTGGTAGAAGCGCTCCGGCAGATATGGACGGGGAGACGAAACAAGACGCTGCGACAGGAACCCCTCCTGCTCTCTGCGTACGAGTCCGAAGGGGAACGAAGACGAGAGCGAATAGCCAAAACCGTCGAACACGCCGCGCCGCCGCATTGCGGTCGGTTTCACATCTTTCGTTGTCGACAGGCAGGACAGGGCGGGATAGAGGAACTCCACGCCGCGGAATCCGGGCGCGGACATCCGCAGGCGCAGGTCAAAGGACGGCAGGAGACCTTTGCGGTTGCGCAGGGCTCCTTCGACGTCGAACGCTTCGCCGCGGTGGACGACCTCGGGCACGTCGCACTCGAAGCGGAGTCGGGCCAGGTTCCAGTACGACAGGGGGACCGCCAGCAAAGCCACTACGAACGCGGCAGCCGAAAGGTCGATGAGCCAGCCCTGCGAGAAGCCGCAACCGAACAGGAACGCGAGTGCGGCGGCCAGCAGCAACACCTTGCCGCGGGCGGTCAGGCGTGCGGGCGAGTGGGCCGAATTTGCCGGCCGGCCTGGAGAGCGGGGAGCATTGCGAGAGAGCGGTCCGCCCGTGGACGGTTCACTCTCGACAACATGCTCAGCACTCTCGCGGCCGGATTGCAAATCCGGCCCACTGAGGACGCGTCCGCTGAACGTCTCGTTCTTCATGGCGGTTTCGCGGGATCGAGGCGGCCTAGCTCACCTCCAACGGCACGGGCACGGCATCCAGGATTTCCCGCAGGACGGTTTCCGTGCGGTTCGTGTCGTGCCCTCTGCCGGTCTTGTGGACGAGACGATGACGCAGGACGTGGGGCATGACCTTCTTCACGTCATCCGGGTAGACGGCCGAGCGTTCATCGACGTAGGCCAGGGCCCTGGCCGCATTCATCAATCCGATCGCGGCCCGGGGAGAAGGCCCACCCACGAGGGCGGAGTGCTGGCGCACGGCTTCGCAGAGGGACACGACGTAGCCCAGCACGGCGGGAGCGGCATTCACCTCGCGCACCTCGGTCTGCATCGCTACCAGCTCGTCGCGAGACAAGGCGGGGGGGATGCCCCCCGCGGGTCCGGCGCCCGCGTGGAACTCAAGGATCCGCATCTGGGTATCCCGGCTCGGCGCGGGCATGTCGAACGAAAGCAGAAAACGGTCGAGCTGCGAGTCGGGGAGCGGGAAAGTCCCGGCGCTCGAACGGTGGTTTTCCGTGGCCATCACCAGAAAAGGGCGTTCCAGCTCATACGTGGCGCCGTCGATCGTGACCTGATTCTCGTTCATGCATTCGAGCAGGGCCGTCTGCGTGCGCGGGCTGGCCCGGTTGATTTCGTCGGCCAGGACCACGTGACCGAAAACGGGGCCCTTGTGAAAGACGCATTTCTTGGAATCCTGGTCGTAGAGCGTGTAGCCGAGGATATCGCTGGGCAGAAGATCGGGTGTGAACTGGATACGGCGGAACCGACAATGAAGGGACGCGGCCAGGGCCTTGGCCAGTGAAGTCTTGCCTACCCCGGGCGGTCCCTGTATGAGCACGTGCCCTTCCGCCAGCAGACCGACCGTCAGCAACATCGATGCCTTCTCGCACCCCAGCAGGTTGCCCGTCAGATTATGATACAGTCGCTCAAGTTTCGTGTTCATGCTTCACCGTGAAGTAAGGATGTCAGAAAGACAGCTCAGTCGTCAAGGCGGTGAGGTTTTTGCTTGCCACTTAACACCTCGTATGAGGATACTGGCTCACTGGAACAACTCTATAGAGGTGAAAACATGGGGTGGTTCACCAAGACCAAACAAAAAGAAGCGCCGCCGCCCAAGGGCAAAGAGGAACTGTGGGTGGTATGCAAGAATTGCAAGGCGCACATCTATAAGGAAGAGTGGGAGAAGAACCTCAAGGTTTGCCCACAGTGCAACTACCACGACCGGCTCACTTTCGGGGAGCGTCTCGAACTGACGATCGACGAAGGCTCGCTGATGGAACTGGACGCCGACATTACGACTTCGGACCCGCTGACGTTCGTGGACGGCAAGGGCAGCTACGCCGAGAAAGCCTCGGGCGCCAAGTCCAAGACGGGACTCAACGAAGCCGTGGTCACGGGACGTTGCACGATCGAAGGCAGGAAGGCCGTTGTGGCAATCATGGACTTTCGTTTTCTCGGCGGCAGCCTGGCCGGCGGGACGGGCGACAAGATCTGGCTCGCGTCCGACTATGCCCTGCGTCACAAGTATCCCTACATCGTCTTTTCGGCGTCGGGCGGCGCGCGGATGCATGAGGGCATCGTGTCCCTCATGCAGATGGCCAAGACCTGCGCCGGCATCGCGCGCCTGCAGAAGAGCAGGATTCCCTACATCTCCGTTCTGACCGACCCGACTTTCGGCGGCGTGTCTGCCAGCTATGCCATGGTGGGCGACGTCAACATCGCCGAGCCGGGCGCAATGATCGGCTTCGCGGGACGGCGCGTCATCGAACAGACGATCAAGCAGAAGCTCCCGGACGATTTTCAAACGGCCGAGTACCTGCTCGAACACGGCTTCATCGATGCCATCGTCGATCGCAAGGACATGAGGGGTTTCCTCTCCAGCGTCCTGGAGTATTGCAGTAAGTAAACGACAACCGCGTTAGCCCGGGCGGTCGCAATCGTCCCGGCAGGCAGGCTGAAATATGAACTTGGACTTCGAGAAAGAGATATCCGACGTCGAGGCCAAACTGGCCAAGCTATCGGAGCAGAGCAAGGAGGGAGACCAGACACTGGGAGCCGACATTTCCTCGCTCAAGCGCAAGATGAAGGCGTTGACGAAGAAGATCTACTCTTCGCTCACGCCATGGCAGACAGTTCAGATTGCCCGTCACCCTGAGCGCCCGCTTCTGAGTGACTATATCTCGGGCATGTTCGACGAATTCATCGAGCTGCACGGCGACCGCAACGTGGGGGACGACCGGGCCCTGATAGGCGGATTCGCCAAGCTGGACGGGCAGCGGGTGATGTTGATCGGCATGGACAAGGGCAAGACGGTTGAAGACAAGATCCGCAACAACTTCGGCATGTCCAACCCGGAAGGATACCGCAAGGCCCTGCGCCTGATGCGACTGGCCGAGAAGTACCGTTTGCCGATTGTCTGCCTGGTCGACACCCCGGCAGCCTATCCGGGCAAAGAGGCGGAAGAGCGAGGACAGGCGGAAGCCATCGCGCGCAACCTGACCGAGATGGCCATGCTCGAAGTCCCTGTCGTTGTCGTCGTTACCGGCGAAGGCGGCAGCGGCGGCGCGCTGGGCGTAGCCGTGGGCGACACGGTGATGATGCTTTCACATTCCGTCTACTCGGTGATCCCGCCCGAAGGCTGCGCCGCGATCCTGTGGCGCGACGCGGACAAGGCGCCCGACGCGGCCGAAGCGCTCAAGCTCACGGCGGACTCGCTGCTGGAGCTGGGGATCATCGACGAAGTCATCCCCGAACCGGACGGAGGCGCCCACAGGGACTACAAGGCGACCTTCGAGGCGACCAAGAAAGCGATCATCCGCCACGTCAAGCAACTCTCGCGCTACAAGGTGCGGCGGCTGACGGAAAAGCGTTTTGAGAAGTTTGCCAAGATCGGCAAATTCGACTCCCGAAAGTACAGCAAACACTGATCGACTCCGCCCAAGATCGACCGCAGGTGCGCAGACACGCGGACGGTATTTGGGTAGAGACGAACATTCGTGACATCAGACACGAAAGGAACTGTTATGCCCGCCAAGAAACCGGCACGTAAGAAGGCCGCTGCCAAGACCAAAGCCACCAAGAAGCCAAAGGCACCCGCGAAGAAGGCCGCCCGAAGAAAGGCGGTCGCCAAAGCACCCGCGAAGAAGAAGGCGTCAAAGAAGAGGACTCGCGCCGCCATCTCCGTGAAGTCGCCGAAGAAGGCCGATCCCGACGCCCCCATCCGCAGGACGGGCGAACGCATTCCGCTACGCATTACCGACACGACCCTGCGCGATGCGCACCAGTCCCTCTGGGCCACGCGGATGCGCTCAAAAGACATCATGGATGTGATTGATGTCATCGACAACGCGGGATACTACTCGCTCGAGGTTTGGGGCGGCGCCACTTTCGACGTCTGCCTGCGCTTCCTCCGCGAGAACCCGTGGGAGCGCCTGCGCATGATCAAGAAGCATGCGCCCAAGACGCCACTGCAGATGCTGCTGCGCGGCCAGAACATCCTCGGCTACCGGCACTATCCGGACGATCTGCTCGAGCGCTTCATCGCCCTCGCCTGCCGCAACGGCGTGGACATCTTCCGCATCTTCGACGCGCTGAACGACACGCGCAACCTGGGGAACGCGATCAAGTTCGTGAAGAAGTACGGCGGACACGCCCAGGGCACGCTTTCGTACACGATCAGTCCCGTTCACACGGTAGAGGAGTACGTGCGGATTGCCAAGGATATGGCTGCCATGGGCATCGACTCCCTTGCCATCAAAGACATGGCGGGCATTCTGACCCCAATCTCGGCCGAACGGCTCGTGAGCGCACTCGTGCGCGAAATCAGCGTCCCCGTCCAGCTCCACAGCCACATGACCAGCGGCATGGCGATCGCTACCTACGTTGAGGGCGTGCGCGCCGGCGCCGGCGCGATCGACTGCGCGATCTCCGTCATGTCGGGCTTCTCGTCCCAGCCTCCGGTGGAGACCATGCTCGCGATCTTCGACGAGACGTCGTACCACGCCAACCTCGACATCGACTGTCTTAGGAAGATCTGCGCCTACTTCACCGAGCTGACACCCAAGCGGCAGTTGTCGCACCACCCGACGAACATCATCGATCCCGAGATCCTCGTGCACCACATTCCAGGCGGCATGATCTCCAACCTGCGTTCGCAACTCGACCAACAGGGGGCGCTGGATCGCCTGCCCGAAGTGCTGGCCGAGCTGCCGAAAACGCGCGCCGACCTCGGCTATCCGCCGCTGGTCACACCTACGAGCCAGATCGTCGGCGTGCAATCCGTGCTCAACGTGCTTGCCGGCGAGCGCTACGCCATGGTGCCGCAGGAGACGAAGAACTACGTCAAGGGGCTGTACGGCCGCTCCCCGGCGCCGATCGACCCCAAGGTTAAGCGCAAGATCCTCG
Organism: uncultured Victivallales bacterium; assembly: GCA_964555035.1. Classification (GTDB taxonomy): domain Bacteria; phylum Verrucomicrobiota; class Kiritimatiellia; order UBA8416; family CAYOBW01; genus CAZKRK01. The sequence goes on from CAZKRK010000004.1 coordinate 23,581, forward strand.
GCAGAGAAAAGCCCATCACCCATCGCCCGGCGAACGACCTCGAGCCGATGCTGCCCAACGCCACGGCCGGCGTCGACCCGAACCTGATACACGAAGAAGAAGACATCATCTCCTTCTGTCTCTTTCCCGAGCCCGCCGTGGAGTACTTCAAGTGGCGTGAGCTGCCGACCGAGGAGCGACCCTCGCCGCCCGCGGACCTCGAGCGCCGGGCACAGGACCGGGCTTCCAAGCCGCCACCGCCGCCCGCGCCGCCGACGACGCCATTCCTGACCGACAAGGACTACCAGGAACTGAAGAACCTCGCCGACAAGGTCAGCGCACTGAACCTGAACGAGCTGACAATTCGCCGCAACGACCTGTCGCTGAGTCTGAAGGGCACGGGCATCACGACTCAGCAGGTCCCGATGAGCGACGTCCCGCAACCCACGATCGCCGCCGAGGCCCGCACCGAGGAACCCGTCGAAGAGGAACCGGCCGCGGCGGAAGGACCCACGATCGATGCGCCGCTGACCGGAACGTTCTACCGGTCAAGCGGGCTCGGCGAGCCCAAGCTGTGCCAGGAAGGCGACGTCGTCAAAAAGGACCAGCCGGTCTGCATCGTCGAGGCCATGAAGCTCTTCAACCAGATCAAGGCGCCCTCGAAGTGCAAGATCGTCAAGTTCCTCGTGAACCATGGCGACAGCGTTGAGAAGGGACAGCCCCTGGCGACGGTCGAAGAGCTGTAGAGGAAGGCGAGCAGGTATGGCCAAGGCGCTCGTTCCCATCGCGGACGGCTCCGAGGAGATGGAGGCCGTCATCATCGTCGACGTCCTCCGTCGCGCCGGCTGGGAGGTCGCACTGGTTGGATTGGGCCGCAAAGCCGTCACGGCATCGCGCGGAGTTCGGCTGGTCGCCGACGCCGAGTGGCACGAAATCGACCCGGCCGACTTCGACCTGCTGATTCTGCCGGGCGGCATGGACGGCATGAACGCGATGCGCGGTGACGAGGGCGTGCTCGAAGCTGTCCGCTGCTTCCACCAGTCCGACCGCATCGTCGCCGCCATCTGTGCCGCTCCCCTGGTTCTTCAAGCGGCGGGAATTCTGAACGGCAAACGCGCCACCTGCCATCCCGCCGTACGCGAGCAGCTCACCTGCACACGACGCCTGGATGACCGTGTTGTCAAAGACGGCGCCATCATCACCAGCCAGGCCCCCGGCACGGCCATGGAATTTGCCCTGGCCCTCATCGACGCCGTCGACGGCTGGCAGGCGGCCGAACGTGTGGCCGCGGGGTTGGTGCTGGCGGGCGAGGGGTGTTGACGGGCGCCCCATCCTGAAAGGGACAGTTGCCGGTAATCCGTGATCGGTAATCGGTGTTCACTCGCCGCACCCGGTCGACACCGATCACCGATCATGTCACGTCCTGATTGCCGTTTGACACCTTTTTGCCGTTGCGATGGACCGCCCGTCCCCAACAGGGACGCACATCCCAGCCCAGCGTCCCCAACGGGGACGCACATCCCAGCCCAGGGTGAAACCCTGGGGACCGGTCAGACACCCAACCATCCAGGCTCCCTGAAGGGGAGCAACGCCCCTCCCGCCGCGTTCAGATGTAGCTAGGGAGCGGGGCTTCGGGTAGTGCGAACGTTGCACCCGGCGATCCTCGCCGGGCTGTGACGTTGCTCGCCTTCGGCGAGCCCGTTCTCCCGGTGGTTGGCATCCTATCGTCCGCTTCGTCCAGGCGGTGATGTTGCTCGCCTTCCCGTCTCCGGCCTCGAGTGTGGTTAGGGTCGAAAGATGCCGGATGCAACAGACACATCTTTCGACCCACGGTAACATCCCACATCACTCCACCACTCCACCCCACACATCACTCCATCCCACCCCACATCTCACATCCCACATCTCACATCTCACATCCCACATCTCACATCCCACATCCCACATCTCACATCTCACATCCGATCACCGATCACCGATCACCGACTACCGGTAACTGCCGTTTCCAGGCTCATTCCGGCTCCCCGCTGTTGGTGGCGCCGGTCGCGTACCGGCTGCCGCGGTTGCCTGACCCGGTGGGAGCGGTTGCTACGCCGGCAAGCGACAATGAGAAGGGCGTGGACTCCGGAGTCCACGCCCTTTCTCGTTGAGCTTCGTTCGTCGCCTACGTATCGCCGTTTCGGTTTTCGGACTTGGCCTCGTTGACGACGATACGCCGGCCCTTGACCGACTGGTTGTTGAGGCCATCGGCGGCGGCCCGGGCTTCCTTGGCGTTCTGCATTTCCACGAATCCATAGCCTTTCGACTTGCCGGTGCCGCGGTTCTTGATGAGCCGTACGGTCCTCACGGCGCCATACTTCCCGAATGCACGCCGCAGGTCCTTCTCGCGAACATCATACGAGAGGTTGCCGACATACAGCTCGGTGCTGGTTGATGTGCGCGGCCGCCCGGCGCCCTTCTTGCGCCCGCCGCGCCTCCGTTTGGCAGTGGCGCCCTTGGCGCCGGTTTGTGGCAGCGTCTTGCCGGCCGCGATTCCTACGATGAACCACGCCAGCGAAAACGCCGCGACGGCCCAGGTTTCGTACACCGTTTCCAAGATCATCGGTGCATATCCTCCTTCCAGATTCGCCCGGTTTTCGCGTCCCGGTTGGCGCCTGCCGGCGGCCGCCATAGCGACAGCCCGCGGGAGAGAGACGCCGTGGGAATCGGTGCGATGGGACCGGACCTACTTCATTTCCAGGAAACCTTCCAATTTCCTGAGTCGGGTGGGATGACGGAGCTTGCGAAGGGCCTTGGCTTCTATCTGCCGGATGCGTTCGCGAGTCACGCTGAACTGCTTGCCGACCTCCTCCAACGTGCGGGAGTAGCCGTCAGTGAGTCCGAAACGATAGTCGAGAACGGCCTGTTCGCGTTCCGTCAGTGTCGACAGCACATCACGCAGCCTGTCTTTCAACATGCTGTAGGCTGTCATTTCGGATGGGTTTTCGGCGCTCTTGTCCTCAATGAAGTCGCCGAAATGCGCATCATCCCCGTCCCCTACCGGGCTCTGAAGGGAAATCGGCTGCTGAGCCATTTTGTACACGGCCCGTACGCGTTCGACGGGCATGTCCATTTCCTCGGCCGCTTCTTCAGGGGTAGGTTCTCTGCCCAGCTCCTGAACGAGACGCTTCTGCACGCGCAGGAGCTTATTGATCGTCTCGATCATGTGGACGGGAATGCGAATAGTACGGGCCTGATCGGCGATCGCGCGCGTTGCCGCCTGGCGAATCCACCAAGTGGCGTACGTGCTGAACTTGTAGCCGCGCTGATACTCGAACTTCTCGACGGCTTTCATCAGGCCCGTGTTTCCTTCCTGGATCAGATCCAGGAACGAAAGACCTCTGTTCATGTACTTCTTGACGATACTGATCACGAGGCGCAGGTTGGCCTCAACCATTTCGGTACGCGCCTTCTGGCCGTGGCGTATGCCGGAACGGAGTTCCTCGTAGGTGGCCAGGACCTCTTCGCGCACCATGCAGAAGCCCCGCTCGCGTTCGCGGATGGTCTTGCGTTCCGCGGCAATCCGCGCGTCCCGCGTCTTGCTCTTACGCTTCAGTTCCTGGCGTTTGAGCTCCAGCACATGGTACCGGAAGACCCGACCGCGTTCTTCGGCATCCGACGCCATCTGCTCGATGACCTTCTGCTTGAAATGCAACGCCTCGTAGGACTCCACGATCTGGTCGCGCACCCTTTCGAGCTGTTTCAGCTTGCGGACACGGTCGGCCTGGCGTGTGCGGCTCTTGCAGGCTTCCGTGAACAGATTCTCCATTTTGGCTTTGAGCTTCGTGATCTTCGCCTTTATCCCCGGGAGTTCTTCCATGTACCGGTCACGGCTGTCCACGAACTTGTCGACAACGACCCGGTCAAAGCGCTCGTCCCCGTTTTCAAGACGCTCGACCAGATCGAGGTACATATCCGCGGCAAAAGCAATGCGGTTGAATATGCGCCGGACGGCAATCTCCGCCTTCTCGATCCGTTTGCAGATCTCGACTTCCTGCTCACGCGTCAAGAGCGGGACCTGCCCCATCTGGTGCAGGTACATGCGAATGGGGTCATCGAAGAAATCGAGTTTCCCTTTGCCGCGCTCGCGCCCTTTGCGCTCCTTCTTGTACCGATCGGCGCTTGATGATTCGACGATCTCGATATCCATCTTGCGGAGAATATCGAGATACGACTCCAGCTCGTCAGGCTTGATGACGGTATCGGGAATGGTCGAGTTGATGTCCTCGTAGGTGAGATAGCCCTGCGTCTCGGCGAGTTTGATCAGTTCCTTGATCTTGTCGCTGCGTTCTTCGCGGTTGAGTTCCTCGTCTTCCCGCTCGAGTGCCAGGAGTTCCTTCTCGCTCAAGGTCACTTCGCCGCTCTCGTTAAACTCCTTGGCATCGGTAGCATCGCCGCTTTCCGCGGTCTTGGCGGCTTCCTCCTGGCTCCTCTCTTCCGGCGCTTCCTTCTTCTTCTTTGAGCGCTTTGGCTTCGCTTTATCTTTGGGCGCCTGCTTGCTTCCCGCAATCTTGGCGGGCTTGCGCTTCGTCGCCTTGCGGGTCGATGACTTTGCCGGGCTGGCGGTCTTGCCGGTCGCGCGGGACTTGGTTGCAGAGCTCTTCCGGGTACCTCGCACACCGCCTTTACTACTCGCAGCAGACTTTTTCGCGGCAGACTTGGACTTGGCTGTCGACTTAGTTCTAGCCATACGTTGTTGACCTCACACGGTTCAAAACGACTCCTCCGGGATCGACAGAAATGGCGACAAAGGGCCGCCAAGGGGAGAAAGACTCCCAGACGTATTTACAGCCACGCCCGCAAAGACATGGCCACTGCTGCATATGGATCCCGAGCAGTCTCGAACTTCCAATCCCCAACGACAATGGGGGGTAAGACTCTCCTATATTGGCAAAATGAATAACCGGCGCGCAATTGGACCGCAAGCAAAAACGCGTTTTTTTTGGAGTCCCAAATTGATGGGCGTAACTACTTGACTTGCCACACCCCGTTGAATACCATGCGCGTCGAATAATCGTGGTTCTTCCTCATTTCTGAGTGCGGGGTGGTTTTTTGCGATTCGATTTGACCATTCGGGTCGGGTATGCGCATCATATGCCCACCGATGGGAATTGTGGCCCGGCTCCCCGCGGAGACGGAGAGGAAGGGCAAAGTGTGGGAAGTGTAGATGACTGAATTGCCGATTCGCTGTATCGTTCTTCTATTGCCGTTTCTGCTGCTAACGTCCACGACACGGGCTCTCGACGATGTACCGCTCGACCCCCTGGTGCTGGCCAAACATGTGACGGGGGAGTGCTTCGTGTCACAACCGGGATCGACGCAGCTTGTCGCCGTGGCTGACGGCCGGGCCTATCATTTCGGGAATCAGTTCAGGACGGGTAGCGGGGGCAGCATGGCCCTCATGTTCTCGGCGGCGAACGTCTGTAAAATCGGCGCCAACTCCCTGATCACTCCCACTGCACGGGCCCGGAACGACAGGAACGTGGAGCTGCACTGCGGCAAGATCGAGATTTCGGTTGAAGAAGGATTCAACAAGAAGATCACGGTTGAGACGAAAAGTAGAGTCATATGCAACGCCAGGACCGGTTCGTTCAGCGCGGAGCTTTCTCCGAGCGCCGACGGCGGAGAGTCGCTGACGCTGACGAGCGGCGATGGCGACAGTTCTTTCGACCTGCGCGGTCCGCACTTCAGCGTGGCGGAGATGAAGAAGGACCATTCACTCAGAATCCGGAACTCCCGGGATTTGTCGTTTATCAGACTCACCAACGCCAAGGGAACGTTCAACATAACGATCAAGGACTCCGAAGGTAATCCCAAGGACGTGGAAACGAAGTCCGGTCAATCGCTCAAAATATGGAGTGCGAAGCTCTCTGGTGGCAGACGGGCCGTTCGCGTACTGATAACCACGCAGGAAGGCTCTCTGATAACCAATAACGAAGGTCAACTTGACGAGAGTCAGGCTGTTATCGATTTCATCGATTCCGAGTAGCCGGTCGACAGCCGGTGCCGGAAATCAGAAAACGTGGTGGACAAAGCGGGGAAAAGGTAATAATAATTCGTCTCAATCGTGGTTTTGTACCGACTAAGGCTGAAAAGCAAGGAGTGGCAGGATGAGAAAGGTTGGCGTGGTATTCTTTACAGTGGTTATAGCGAGCGTGGTCGCATTCCAGGCAATGGCGGCACTGACGGAAGCTGAAGTCAAAGACTGCGCCGAGAACCCTCAGAAGCTGGAAACGCTGCTGAAGGGCAAAGACGTTAAGGAAGTAGGCGCCGCGGTCACGGCAATCCTCAAGGCCGTAGCGACGAGTGGCGCCAGCGACCGTGTGGTCAACTCCCGCATCGCGCTCGTCACGACTTACGCCATCACCCTGGCGAAAGACAGCTCACCGGCGATTCTTCCCGCAATGGTCAAGGCCGCGGGCAAGTACGAAGTAGTTGTCGTGGCGGCCACAACGGTTGCAGCAAACAGAGTCTGCACCGATCCCAAGCCGTCCATTCTGGCTGCAGCCAACGCCGCCACCAACAAGGCCGCCGCGCAGGCTGCCGCCAAAGACCCCGAGAAGCTTCTGGGCAAACTGGTCGTGTGGAAAATCGAGAAGATCTGCGTCACTGTGGCCGGCCCTCCCAAACCGCCTGTTGCCTCCAAGAGCACCGCGACTACGACGACCACAACGCAGCCCAAGTCACCCACGCCCGTAGGCAAGCAGTAGCAGGCTGACGCGACGGAAGAGAAACACTTAAGTGCATCCCGCGCCCGCGCGCGGGGTGCATTTTTTTGAATGCGGGAGTAGACAATGCTTCTGATTACGAAGTTCAACAAGCTGATTCGCAACAAGTTCATCTGGACCTTCATCGCTATCGTCATCGTGTTCGCCTTCGTGCTGGCCGGAGCGGCAACACGCGGCTGCGACGGCGAGGGGCAGGACTCACGCGGAGCGGGAACGCTCTTCGGCGAAATCGTGTCCCGCCAGGAACTGGCTCAGGCCCAGTACTTCGAGCTCGGACTACGCCAGGTCCAACTCGACGACGAACAGCGCGTCATGTTGCGCAAGCGGGCCTGGACGCGACTCGCCGCTCTGCGAATGGCCGGCAACCTGGGCATCATTGTCTCGGACGGCGATGTCGGCGCGGCAATACAGCAAGACCCGACGTTCCAGGTGGAAGGGGTCTTCGACCGAATGCGATACAAAGCAATCGTCGAACAGGAACTCCGCATTCCCGTCTCGATCTTCGAGACATACCTCCGGCAGGACCTCACCCTGCGCATCCTTGGAAGCATCCTGGAAAGCGCCGTATGGTCGAGCCCCTATGAAGTGCAGGAGAGACTCCACAACCTCACCGACCGATTCACGGCCGAGGTCGCGACCCTGGACACGAACGCAGTTGCCGGCGTCAAGGCATCCGACGAGGAGATCGAGGAGTACTTTGAGGAGCATACCGACCAGTTCATGGTTCCGGAACAGGTCAAGGTGCGATACGTCTCGTTCCCGATTTCGAACTACCTGGCAAAGACCGAGGTGACACGCGAGAAGGTCGAAAAGGCGTACACGAACAACATCGAGCGCTACACCACTACCGACACCAACGGCGTCTCCTCGACGACCCCCCTGACAAACGTGTACGACACCATCGAGGAAGAGCTCAAGTGGGAAGAAGCGACGTTCCTCGCCAAGGACGACGCCACCGAGTTCGCCATGTCGCTCGCCAAGGACCGCTATGGCCAGCGGTCGACATTCAAGGAGTCCGCCAAGAACTGGTCGGTCACAATCCAGACCTCGGAGTTCTTCTCTGCAACCGCGGTCATTACGAACCTGGCAGTGGGACCGAGTTTCAACCGCGCCGCGTTTGAACTTGAAGAGAACGACGAGGACTACTTCACCGACGCTATCGTGGGAGACAGCGAGGTCTTCGTCCTCGCTACGTGCGAACGTCAGGACGAGCGCGTACCCGAGCTGGACGAAGTTCGCGAGGACGTCGTCATGCTGGCGGATGCGGAAGCTCGCCGCAAAGCCCTGCTGGAAGAGGCGCAGAGCATTCGCGAGACCATCGTCGCAGCAATCGAGACCGGCAAGACTTTCACCGAGGTGGCCGGAAAAACGAATCTCACCGTCGTGACGGCCGGCCCGTTTTCGGTCTACGAGGGCATCACCAACGACATCCCCGGATCGTACCAGATCAGTTGGGAAGTGGCGTCGTTGGCCAACGGCGAGATATCCGAGCCCATCGAAGCCGGCGACTGCGTACACATTGTTCACGTTGCCAGACGCGAAACGGGAGACTATGGGCAGTCGGCGAGCCTGAAGCCCCAGTTGGTCCAGACGCTGGATCGTTCCCGCTCGAATCTTCTGTTCTCACGCTGGGGTGACTTCATTCTGGCACTCGCCGAGCACGAGGACCACTTCCCGGTCGAGACCGGCGAAGACGAAGACAAAGGCGACGACGAAGACGAATCGGACGTGTGAACCGCAAACACCCCGTATGAAGAAGCGCCTGCCGGCATTGATTCTCCTCGCCGCGCTGCGCGCGACCGGCATGTCGGCCGCGGCGGCGACCAATCCGCCCCCACCGGAGCTCTGGTTTCCCGTGGGCGAGGAACTCGTCTATCGCATGAAATGGGGATTCATCCCCATCGGAACGTCGCGCATCAAGAGCGAGTGGATCGTCGAGTCCGGGAAACGGCTCGTGCACATTCGCTACCGCACACTGACAAACGCCGTGTTCGACAGAATCTATCCCATGAATGACACGGCCGAAGCCTTCATCGACCCCAACGGATTCCGCCCCTTGCGTTTCGTTTTCCAAAAGGCCCGCCGCAAAAAGCTCTGCGACGAAGTCGTGACCTTCGACTACGAGAAGCAGACTGCCAGGATCGTGTCCCGTTGCGAAGAGAAGGAAATGGTGTTTCCGCTCGAGGCGAACACGACCGACATCATTACCTTCATGTACGGCATGCGCCGACAACCGATCAAGGCGGGGCTGAGCCTCTCGCGGACAATCATGTCCACCGAAGGCCCCCTCCCCATCAAACTCGAAGTCGTGGAAGGCAATGACGTCAAGCTCTCCTGGTTCGGCAAGGTACCCTGCGTCAAGGTAATCCCCGAGCTGGACCTGAAAAGCATGTTGGTCGAAAAAGGCAAGGTAACCCTCTGGGTTTCCAAGGACGAACGCTGCGTCGCCACACGCCTGACGATAAAGGCGCCCCTGGCCAACGTACACACGACTCTCTGCGCCATCCACGGACCCGGCAACGACGCCTGGGCCAAGGCCATGCGACGCAATGGCGATGACGACGACTGCAAAGCCTCCGGCAGTATCGACGGCGAGCAGGCAACGCGCCAGGGCGACCAATCGTGAGTTTCCGATATGAGCAACATTCTGGAGAGACTACAGGAGACCCCCCTCGTGTGGGACGGAGCGATGGGCACGATGACCTACGCCCGCGGCGTGTTCATCAACACCTGCTACGACGAGCTGTGCCTGACGCGTCCGGAGCTTATCAAGGAGATTCACGGCGAGTACGTCGCTGCCGGGGCCGACGTCGTTGAAACGAACACCTTTGGGGCAAACGCCGTCAAACTCCGCGAGTACGGACTCATCGACCATGTCGAAGCGATCAATCGGTCGGCAACCGAACTGGCGCGAAGCGTCGTCGGCGAGAGTGGCGGGTATGTTGCCGGCTCCGTCGGCCCCTGCCTGACAACTGCGCAGCTCTTGAACGAAAGCAACCGCGACGATGTGCTGGCCGCCGTCGAGCAACAGGTCGGTGTGCTGGCAGACGCGGGCGTCGACCTGATCCAGCTTGAGACGTTCGTCCACAAGAACGAGCTCGAGCTGGCGGCGTCAGTCGCGCGGAAGTCGGGACTGCCGGTTCTGGCATCGTTCTCGACGCGCCCCGGCGCGGAAACCACGCTCGGTGGCAGCGCCATGGCCGTCAAAGCGATGAGCGGAGTGCATCAACACATCGACGTCCGGCCCTACGAGCCCGAAGCCGTCGAAGTCACGGTGACGACGACGACCGAGAAATCGCGTTTCGCGCGACGAATCTGCACCGGCGAAAAGGTGACCTCCATCGAGTTGCTGCCGCCGAAGTCGTGCGACATCTCCAAGCTGATCGCCAGGTCAAGCCTGTGCCGCGAGCACGGCGTTGATGCCATCAACATTCCCGACGGTCCACGCGCCAGTGCGCGCGTCTCGCCCATGGTGGCGGCAACGGCCATCATGAACGAAGCCGGCATCGAGGAGGGAATCGCCATCGGCCGCGGGATCATCGAATGCATCGCGCCGCGCGTAGCCGGCTTCCAGGTCAGCGCCCCCTTCGGCCGCGTGGAAATCGCGCTCAAGGTGCTGGGGCGGATATGACCCAGCCGTCTTCGACTTGAAAACGGCAGGGAAAGATATGTGTGTACGAGTAGGTGTACGAGTACGCAAGAAGCCCCGCCAATCACCTACTCCCACGCGTACTTGTCACGTCCTGATTTCCGTTTGACGCCCTTTTGCCGTTGCGATGGAGCGCCCGTCCCCAACGGGGACGCACGTCCCAGCCCCAGACCACCTTACCTCTCGGAAGCTGGTTTGACACCATCGCTCCTTCAGGACTGCGCGAAATCCCCGACAGGATGTGGGATATGGGATGTCTGAGCCCACGCATCACACATCAACATCACTCCACCACTCCATGACATCCCACGTCATCTTGAACGTTTCGTGCAGTCCTGAAGCGTCGTTGGTCTCGGACCGACTCCCGAAAAATGAAAACGGGCCGCGACTTTCGTCGCGGCCCGGTCTCCATTCCTGCTTTCGCAGCGTCAGATCAACTTGTCACACCCCGAAGGAATCGGGTGAAATACGCCAGGTCCCGGCTTCAGATCCCCCGGTACCAAATCCTGCTTGGAGCCTTTGAGCAGCCAGTCAAAGCTGATGCTGCGGCCCGTGTAGCCGGCGATACGGCCGCCGATGGCCGTCAGTGTGCTCTCGGCTATGCGCACGCCCTCGTTCAACGGTTTGCCGGCGCGGATGCTGGCAATCAGGTCATTGTGCTCCTGCTGCTGGCCATTGACGTTCTTGCCGCTGAAACGCCACCTATTCTCACCATCGTAGCCGTTGTTGCAGTTGCTCGTGCCCTTGGTGCCGAGGACCTTCTCGCCGCCACGACCGTTGCCCGGTCCGTGGCCGCTGAAGCTCATGCAACGGGCGCCGTTGGCGTACTCCATCTCGACAATGAGGTGGTCCCAGATGTCGCCGTTGTACTTCTCCCAGCCCGTTTCGCTGCCGTTGTTGTACTGCTTGCAGACTTGCTTGGCCTGCTTGCTGTAGTCGCGGCAGTTGCGGCCGCCGACGGCAGTGAGCTTCTTCGGCGGACCGTTGAAGCACCAGTTCATCACGTCGATGTTATGGATGTGCTGTTCGCAGATCTGGTCGCCGGACAGCCAGGTGAAGTGGTACCAGTTGTTGCACTGCCACTCCAGCTCGGTCCACGCGGGATTCGAACCGCGATACCAGATTCCGCGCCCGTACCAGTAGCACTGGCCGCCCACCAGCTCGCCGATGGCGCCCTCATGAATGCGCTTCATGAGCTCCACGCGACCGAACTCGTGACGACGCTGTGTGCCGGCCACGATCGCCAGCCCCTTTTCCTCGGCCAGCTTCGAGGCCGCGATCACTTCGCGCGCGCCCGCCACGTCCGTGGCCACCGGCTTCTCGGTAAAGATGTGCTTGCCGGCCTTGATGGCGGCCATCATCTGGCGTCCGCGAAACGCCGGCGCGGTGGCCATGCACAAGAGGTCCGCGTCGCACTGCGCCAGCTTCTCGTGGCAATCGAATCCCCAGAACAGGTTGTCATCGGGGATGTTGACACGACCCTTGAAGTTCTTATCGTTCTGAATGCGATCGCGCGTCTTGCGGACCTTGTCCTCGAACAGGTCGGCCAGGGCTACGACCTCGACCCCGGGGTCGGCCTGAAGACACTGCCGCATTGCGCCATTGCCACGCCCGCCGCAACCCAGCAGACCAATCTTGATCTTGCCGGATCCCTGGGCGTAGGCCTTGACTGCAATTGCATTCGCGGCAGCGGTCGCCGCGGCGGCGCTCAGGACCGTGCCTTTCTTCGTTTTCTCTGCTTTCGGCGTTGCCATCCGTATTCTCCTTCGTCGGATTCTGAAACTGTGAAAGTCCGTGCGTGACCCCGGGTTACTTCTTCTTCCTGCGGCCCTTCTTCTGATCACCACCGGTCAAAGCGGCCAACCCGTAGACACCGGGGACAGGCGCCGGCGGAACGGGGTGGGCGTCGCTCAGCTTCAGGTCGTCCGGCGGCAACAGATCCAGCGTGCAACGGCTCTCGAACCAGGCACGCTTGAACTGCTGGCGGGTATAGGCCGACTCGCGGGCCATAATGGCGCAGAGCGTACTCTCGGCAACCTGCTTGCCCTCGTTCAGCGGCTTGCCCGCGCGAATACTCGCGATCAGGTCCACGTGCTCCTGCACGTACGGGCTCTTGTCGCCCTTGCCTTCGTACCGCCAGGCATTCTCACCCTCGATCCTGCCCCTGCAGTCGCTCCACCCCTTGGTGCCGACCACGCGCTCGCTGACGTTGCCGCTCGTCCCGGGGATCTGGCGGCACATGCTGATCGTGCGAATGTCGTTCGGATAGAAGAACTCGGTGCCGAAGTGATCGTAGATGTTGCCGTACTCCGGCCCCGTCCGCCACTGGCGGCCGCCGAGGGCGTGCACGGCATCCGGCAACGCACCGAAGGCCCAGTTGATCACGTCGATGTTGTGCACATGCTGCTCGCAGATGTGGTCGCCCGACAACCAGCGGAAATAGAGCCAGTTGCGAAGCTGGTACTCGACATCGCTCTGGTCGGGCTGGCGCTTCTTGACCCACAAGCCGCCCATGTTCCAGTAGCACTGGGCCGACATGATGTCACCGATCGCCCCGTCGCGAATGCGCTTCATCGTCTCGACGTAGGAGGCCTGGTGACGCCGCTGCGTGCCCGCCACGATCGCCAACCCCTTCTGCGCCGCCTCTTCGGAAGCCTCCATAACCATGCGGATCCCGGCCGGGCAAACTGCTACCGGCTTCTCGGTGAAGATGTTCTTGCCGGCCTTGACGGCCGCGGCAAGGTGAATCGGCCGGAACCCGGGCGGCGTCGCCAGAATCACGTAGTTGACGTCGTCAAGTGCCAGGAGCTTCTTGTACGCGTCCAATCCGACAAAACAGCGGTCGTCGGGAATCTTGTACTTGCCTATCAGACCTCTCTGACGGTCCGCAAACGCATCGGCCAACGCAACCACCTTTACGCCGGGCGCGGCCTCGACGGCGTTGTTGGCGGCGCTCGTGCCACGACCGCCGCAGCCGATCACGCCGATACGGATTTCGTCCGTCTCCTTGGCCCACACGGGACTGACTCCCATGCCCGCCAATGCCACCGTGCCGCCCGTCACTGCCGAGCGTTTCAAGAACTCTCGCCGTCTAATGCCATGCTTGTCCGCCATATCGGCTCCTCCAGATCTGCACTCCATCTCTAAAGCGCACGGTTCCGACCCGCGGCCGTTCCAAACGTACCGGGATCTCATAAAGCGACAATCATTACGAATGGAGATGGATTGTCAAGGAAGACTGGATTTCGTGCTTCGGATTCGGCCTCGCCCCGTGTTATCCTCGCCACCATGAACGACAGCAGCATGTCTCCCGAAGAGAGCAACGAAACGCCGGCCGCCCTGCTCCGTCTCGATCCCATCGAAGCCCGTGTGCTGGCGTGCCTGATCGAGAAGGAAATCACCACGCCGGAGTACTACCCGCTAACCCTCAAGGCGCTGACCGCCGCCTGCAATCAGAAATCCAACCGCGATCCCGTCATGGCCCTCGAAGAGGACGACGTTTCGACCGCGTTGGAGACCCTTCGGTACACGCACCACCTGGCCTGGCAGGTGTCCGCCGCGGGAAGCCGAGTGTCCAAGTACAGACACGGCATACTCGAAAAGCTCGACTTCAACCCGCAGGAGCTCGCCGTCATGTGCGAGCTGATGCTGCGGGGACCGCAGACCCAGGGCGGGCTGCGCACGCATTGCCAGCGCATGGCGCCGTTCGAATCGATCGAGCAGGTCCGCGACATCGTCGAAGGACTGAAGAACTGGGGCGGCATCCCCCTGGTCACCCAGCTCCCGCCCGGGCCGGGCCGCCGCGAACCACGCTACGCGCACCTGCTCTGCGGCGAAGAGGGACTGCCCAGCGAAGAGGCCGAGGCGACAACCGGCGCGTCCGTTCCGATGCCGCCTCGCGAAACCCGCATTGCGGCGCTGGAAGAGAAAGTCGAGCAACTCACGGAAGCGCTCGACACGCTGCGCACACAGTTCGACTCTTTTCGCCGGCAATTCGAATAAGCCGTCCATGAACGGGAACCGGATCGTGACGAAACGGGAACACGCTACCGTTGCGTACGTCGCAATCGCGCTGCTCGCGCTGATTGCGAGCGCGCAGCCGACTGCCGGCGGCCCGGTCTACCGCTTTCCCGAAGCAGAGCTGCTCAACTCCGATTTCAAAACGCAGCCGTGGGGATCGGGCACGCTGGTCAGCCGCGAAGACCTGGCAGGGGAAGGCGTAAGGCTCACGTTGCGCCTCGGGACGGCACAGGACGGCGGCAAGACCGCAATCGGCGACCCCTGGCCGGTAGCGTCCACGGCCGACCTGGCCTGGGACGGCGGCTACCTGCCCAACGATCCGGGCGGCCCGCACGCCCAACCCCACGACAACGTCGACATCAGCGCCTGGGCACGCATCGCGATGCGGGTAACCTACCAGGCCGCTGACGGCGAGCTCGCCACGCGGCTTTTCATGAACACCGGCATGACCGGACCGAGCGCCTACCCATCCAACGACGCGCGCAACGATTCGGCCTGGCTGTCTCCTGTTGTGACAGTCACTGCCGGCAAACCGGCCATACTCGTCCTGGACTTCGACGACGCTGAAGTCTGGAACGCGCACGACAACCCCTGGCCGCACAGCGGCCACGGCGAGGGATGGACCAACGGCACCCGGCACGCCATCAACGAACGCGACCGCCGCGAGATTACAAACATCGGTTTTGAACTCTACGGCCCGGCCAATCGCACCGTGATTCTCGACGTCGATCTCCCCGCGCCCCGCCCCATCTTCACGCAGGCAATGTCGGTCGAAAAAGGCAAGCTGACACTCGGCTTGACCGCCGCCGACGCCAACGACTACCGCATCAAATCGTCAACCAATCTCGCGGACTGGGCGGAGCTCACCGTCCTCCGCTGCGTAACCGGCAACGTGCAATTCACCGACACCATCCCACCGCACGTCACTCGCCGGTACTACCGCGCCGTGGCCGAGGAGTGATCGACTCGCTGGCCGGAAACTTGACTCGTCGCGGCGTTCCGTAGAACCGTTCTCCAGGACGGTGCCAAACCACGCGCGATCCAGCACCCAGCCTGGGCTCCGCTGAACCGTCCTGGAGAACGGTTCTACGTTTCCCGCTCGAATTGCCGCGGAAGCGCAGTGCACCGGGGGGCGGGACTAGCGGGAAACTTCGACCCCCGCCCTGTCATCCCGAGCGCAGCGTAGCGGAGTCGAGGGATCTCGAGAACTGCCAAGCACGTCCGGCGTGGTTGCCAATTCTCGAGATCCCTCGGCTCCGCTCCGCTGCGCTCGGGATGACAGGGCGGGTTTGCAGTTTCCCTGCCGAATTGCCCAGGACGCCACGCGCCCTGGGACGTTGCAGACGGGAAACACAAAGACAAGATATGGTCAGACAGCAACACCGAATCTCCGCTCTACCGCCCTCCAAGCCACGGTTGACCTTCCTTGCGTCAAGTCGTAGACTCCGAGCACATAAAACCAGAGGAGGACTTCCACAATGCGAACCATGGCAATCATGCTCACACCCGTACTTGTCGCCGCGGCGGTCTACGCCGAGGTCAAACCTGCGTCGTGTTTTTCCGACCACATGGTCCTGCAGCGGGACATGGCCGTACCGGTATTCGGGACGGCGCAACCGGGCGAAAAGGTCATTGTCACCGTAGCCGGCCAAACGAAGGATGTCACGGCCGACGCCAACGGCCGGTGGCGCGTGAAGCTGGACCCGCTCAAGGCTGGCGGCCCGCATGCCATGACGGTCGCGGGTTCGAGCACCGTGAAGTTCGAGGACATCCTCGTCGGTGACGTCTGGCTGGGGTCCGGCCAGTCGAACATGGCGGGCAATGCAGGGCGCTACGCCAAGGGTGACGAAGTCCTGGCCAAGTGGATCGCCGACGGCCCCTACCCCCGCATACGCCTTCTGACCAGCCGGGGGAGAGGCTGGACGATCGCGACACCTGAAAGCGCCGCCGCGTTTTCGGCCATTCTCTTTGCATTCGGGCTCGAGCTGCACAGGGAGCTCGACGTTCCGATCGGGCTCTACGTCGGTGCGGTCGGGGGGACTCCATCCGGCCGCTGGATCCCGGCGGAAGCGATGCTCGCCAGCACCGAGTGCGAGCGGGTCTACAACGAAGGGCTGAAGAAACACTCGCACGAAAAACACGTCAAGCTGTATGAAGCCAAGCTGGCCAAGTGGGAGGAAGCGGCTGCCGCGGCGAAAGCGGCAGGCAAGAAGCCCCGCGGACGCAAACCCAGGGTTCCCGTCCCTCCCCCGGCCTTCAAGGAACTCAAGCCGGGCGGCCTGTTCGAATCCCACATTCGCCATTTCGTCGGGTACGGGATGCGCGGTGTGCTGTGGGACCAGGGGGAGAGCGGCACGATGTTCGCCCAGATCGACCAGTACACGATGATGGGCGCGCTCGTCAAGGGCTGGCGCGATCTCTGGGGACAGGGCGAATTCCCGTGGATCTATGTGCAGAAACCCAGCGGCGGCGGGTGTGCCTTCGGCATCGAGGACGATCCCGTCACGCGCATGGCCGACGCCTGCAAACCGCCCCCCGCCCAGATCAACACCAGGGACAACGGTCTCTACCGCGAGCTGCATACTCGCATCATGCAGCACCCGAACACCTACATGGCGA
This sequence comes from uncultured Victivallales bacterium, assembly GCA_964555035.1. GTDB lineage: Bacteria > Verrucomicrobiota > Kiritimatiellia > UBA8416 > CAYOBW01 > CAZKRK01. The sequence goes on from CAZKRK010000004.1 coordinate 40,615, forward strand.
TCGCGCGCGATCTCGGCAGCGGCGTCCATCCCCGCAACAAGTCCGGCTACGGCTCACGCGCCGCGCGGGTCGCCCTCGCAGGGGCCTACAGCAAGGACATCGAGTACTACGGGCCGTTGTACAAATCCCGCACCGTCGAAAACGGCAAGGTCAGGATCGCGTTCACTCACGTGGGCAAGGGACTGACCTTCCGCCAGGCCGATAGGTTGCAGGGCTTCACCATCGCGGGCGAGGACAAGGTCTTTCGGCGGGCCGACGCCGTGATCGACGGCGACTCGGTCGTTGTATCGTCCCCGGAAGTCCCCTCCCCCGTTGCGGTTCGCTACGCGTGGGCACGCAACGCCCCATGGGCCAACCTCTTCAACAAGGACGGTCTGCCGGCGCTGGCGTTCCGGACGGATCAGTAGCGACGCCAGGACAATGGCGGCACGGAAGGCTATGATCCCGGCGTCTTTCATGTCCATTCCCCCCGGACAGGGCCGCTACAGCACCATCCGGACGCCCTCGATCGCGCGGAGTTCCCGGTCGATCAGGGCCATGGCCTCGCGGGAGGCGATCGTCGTACTGAAAGCGAAGCTGACATACTTCCCGCCGGCGGAGGCGTTCGCTTTCTCCAGCGGGTCGTGCACGCCAAGCTCCATCAACACGGTCTCAATCACGAAGTGCATGTTGTCGCGATCTTCGGCGATAATGCGAAAGTGACACTCCAACGGGAACTGCAGTTCCGGAGTCTTGCTGTCGTTCATCTTCTCTCCTTAGGCCCTCTATCCGCACTCCCTCGCTTCACGCTCTGTTCACCGTGTTCTTCGCGTATGGCGTCCACCGCCCGCGACAGCGCCTCGCGCTTGCGGTTGGCAATCGGGTCATCGAACAGGGACAGTTGCTCCGCCCCACCTTCACTCCGAAAACCGCTGACACCCACACCGATCAGCCGAACCGGCTTGACCAGTTCAATCGCATGGAACATCTCCCGTGCGGCCGAGCGCAGATTGAAATCATCACAGCATGCGTACGGCAATGGGCGCTGCCGCGTTATCGTGCGAAACCCCTGCCAGCGCACCTTGAGATGGATGACTGTGGCATATCGCCCTGCTCCACGCAAGCGGCAGCCGACATCGTCCACGAGGTCGCATAGGACACCCTCCAGCCGCTCAACCGATGAACAGTCATGAGTGAACGTGTGCTCCCGCGAAATGCTCTTCTCTTCACGCTCCAGTTCCAGCTCGCGCGCGTCTTCGCCAAAGGCCAGCCGCGACAGATGACGCGCCCCGTGTTTGCCGACGAGTTTCTCCAGGCGCACGCTGGTCGTGTTTTGCAGATCGCCGATCGTCCGGATGCCGGCGTCCTCGAGCGCGGCGCGCGTGACTTTGCCCACACCCCATACGCGCCCCACCGGCAGGGGCGCCAGGAACGCTATGATCTCGTCCCGCACGCGCGGCACTATGGTCACCCCGTCGGGCTTGTTCAGGTCGCTGGCCAGCTTGGCAAGGAACTTGTTCGGCGCTACGCCTACCGAAGCCGTCAGGCCCGTCTCCTGCCGGATGGCCGCGCGCACGCGCTCGGCGACCTGCGGTCCGTCGCCGAACAGGCGTCGGGCGCCCGTGACATCCAGGAACGCCTCGTCCACCGAAAGCGGCTCGACCAACGGCGTGAAACGATGGAATATGGCGAACACCTGTCGCGAAACCTCGCGATAGCGACGGCCGTTTACGGGCAGGAACACCGCGTGGGGACAGCGCCGCGCCGCCTCGCGCGACGGCATGGCGGAGCGAATGCCGAATTTGCGCGCTTCGTACGAAGCCGCGGACACGACACCGCGCCGATCGCGCGGTGCGCCGATCACAACCGGTTTGCCGCGCAGCTCGGGACGGTCATGCTGTTCAACCGCCGCGAAAAACGCGTCCATGTCCGCGTGCAGAATTGTACGCTCACCACTCAACCTGCAACTCCGCGGTTGGAACCACAAATGCGCACGGATACAAACCACCTTGCCTCAGACACGCCGGATACAACCTCGAACCTGAGAACAAGAGTGACACCTCTGTTCGGTTCATGTTTGTCGGTTGCAGACCCGCGCGGAACGTAGGTCCGATTTGCAATCGGACCCAACGCCGCTCAGATGCAGGACCTCCCCTCCGGCATTTGAAACAACCGGCGTGGGTTGGGTCCGATTGCAAATCGGACCTACGTTTCCGCGAGATAGTGTCACCGATGCTTCCGAGATGCAAAGTCGTCTGAGATAGCACCACAACCTCGCTACCCGCACTCGCTATTCGGGTTCGGGAATGATCAGGGCGGCGACGAGGTAGACAACCAAGCCGGTGACGATGCCCGAAACGAACACCACGACCGCTACCAGGATACGCAGGAGCGAGACATCAAGTCCCGTGTATTCGGCCAGACCGCCGCAGACGCCGGCGAGCACCTTGTCGCGCGACTTGCGCAGCCGCCGCGGTCTGTCCATGCCGGCTACCAGGTCGCGCTTGCAGTGCCTGCAGCGTATGGCTTCGATCCGGACGTCGCCTCCGCAGTAGGGGCAAGCCATTGTGGATGTCTCGCGGTCGAGGGTGGCAAAGAGTCGATCAGCCTCCTCGGGCGAGATCGTGCCGCTCTCGAGCATGCCCAGGATGCGCGAGCGTTCTTCGCGATAGCGCGTGCGTGAGCGCTCGAGGCCGGCCCGGCGTTGATCCATGGAGGGCGGTGGCGGAACCGTGGAGCCGGCAGGTACGGCTCCGTGCGACGCTCTGCGCCCACGCGCGACCATGACAACCAGCACGATCAGCAACAGCACGGGAACTACCGCCAGGACGACCAGAAGAAGAGCCCGGCCGAAGATGAAAGTGCCCGCGACCGTGTCTATCATGCCGCATTCTCCTCTGGGATGATTATGGCGCAGACGACGTAGGCAATGACCCCGGGCACGACACCGGTGACGAAGACCGCTATCGCGACGAGAAGACGCATCAGCGTCACGTCCATGCCGGCGTATGCCGCCAATCCGCCACAGACGCCGGCCAGCATGCGCACGTTGCGGGAACGATACAGCTTGCGCTGCCCCGGCGATGCGCCCGTTGCGGACGGAGGATGTTGGCTGCCGTCGAGCATGGACGAGCAGTGCTTGCACTTGATGGCGCTGTCCTGGATTTCTTCGGCACAGTAAGGGCACTGTTTCATCTTACGATCTCCTCATAGACGATGTGTTCACGAATGGCGGGCACGGGGCGTCCCACTTGATGTACGGTGTGGGACGACTTCCGGAAGAAGCAGACGCCGAATAGCGCAAACAGCAGAAAGAGGACCAGGGGAACCAGGAGCGCACCAACGATCAAGGCGATGATGCACCCTTTGCTCGCGCCGGAACCAGACGGCGGCGCGGGCATGCCCGACGGCACGGGCGTTCCCAGCCGGCTGATTTGCTCTTCCGCTTCCTGCTTCGAGATCTCACCGTCGGCCAGTCTCTTCAAGATAGCCTGTCGCTCTTCCGGCGACACGCCGGCCGACGCGGTCCGGACTTGTGCCGCCTGCGCCGCGGGCTGACGCTTGCCGCGAACAAGTACGATTACCACAACCACGGCGATGCCGCCGACCAACAGGCCCAGTAACAACAGTACAATCATCAGGAAGCCAAGACTCATCATCCGTTTCTCCTCTTTGTCGGTTCACGTTCGCCGTCGCGCATGCTCAGCCCGCCGCCCGATCCGACTGGTTGCCGGCACGCGGCCTGTCCTTCAGAAACAGGACCAGGAGAACGATACCCACCGCATTGACTCCGAACCCACTCCCGTTTGTGGTCGAGAGAACTCCCAAATGCAGAACCTGGCGGTTGAGAACTGTGTTGGCGACAACTACCGGGAGTATCTGGATGCCACCCCAGAGCGCCCCGAGCCACCAACCTGCCGCGGAGCCCTTGCACATCAGAATGCCGGACGCAATCCCCAGCGCGGCCAGTATCATACCGGAAACTGTGGCAGGGCTGCAGTGCGCTATGGCGAACACAAGGACAATGCCGCATATCAGCAACGTGTAGCAGACAAGGAACTTGCCCAGGCTGCTCAGGCTGTGAAAACCCGTACCCGAACGTTGCAGGCCCGACGCCGCAGACTGACCGCCCAGCGAGGAGTTGCACTCGGGACACAGCGCCACTCCGGCGGGTATCTCCTCGGCACAATAGGGACAACGTTGCCGGGCTTTGCTGCGTTGCTCCAGCGATTCCAGCAACCGGTCGGCCTCCTCGGGACTCACGGCTCCGGACTGAACCATGTCAAGGATGCGCTGTCTCTCGCTCCGTTGTGAGTCGTCTGATTCCATCGTCATAACTCCCTCAGAAGTTGAATGGCCTCGTCTACCGAGATCTCTCTCTGTTCGATCTGGTCCAGGATCTTGTTGCGCGCGTCGCGCTCGTCGTTTTCCGCCGCCTCCAATGCCGCGATGATCCGATTCAGGCGGCTGCGCACTGTCGGATACGAGACACTCAGCTTGTCGGCCACGGCCTTCAGGCTGCCGCTGGAGCGGACAAAAAGCTCCACGAACTCACGGTCATCGGCGGTCAGACGCGCCAATCGCGGAATCGGAATGCGCCCTTCCAGCGAAACATCGCACGAAGTGCAACGCAGTTTCTCGATTTCCATAGTCGCCTGACAACAGGGACACACGTTTGTCAACCGATCCATGTGAGCTTCTCCAGATGGCGGAACCCTGCAACAATATCGCCCCGCATGTCAATAATATTTATCTCTCTTTCAACATTATTTAGTTCAATGTCCCGTTTTGACAACAATCTCGACTCCATCGGACAAGGTCTGTCCCCGCCAAGCCCAAAAGATAAGCGAAGTCTTGCCCCGCCAAGAAGCCTAGTTCATTTAGGCGAGATCCCACGCCGCAAGGGCGTGGGATCTCGCCTAAATGAACGGGATTGAGCCTAGTAGCAACCCGTTCTGCAGCGCGAATGACCGCCCTTCGTAGAGCGTCCGGAGGATGCGGCTCCTGGAGCCGCACCGGAGGGCGCAGGCGGGGCATCGCCCGGCTTCTCGTCTCCGGTCGGCGCGTGGCGCCCACCTCCGGCGAGTCTACGAAGGAGCACCCCGTTCCGCGGACTGAGCCGGGCGCCTTGCAGTCTCATGACGGTTTTGGGGAGCACCTGGCGCCTGGACATGCGCCGGGCGGATGCCGTAGGGTATGGGCCTTTCCCCGGGTTGTGATTTCTCCAGCAGAAAGGGGCGCCATGCGTCTATCGTCCAGCCAATATGTCCGTACGCTCCCAGCCATGCTGTCCATTCTGGCGTTCTGTGCCTCGTGCCGCTACCTGGGCACGCGAACCCCTGCGCCGCGGAAGATCTTCCATGTCTCCCCGCGGGGAAATGACGCAAACCCGGGCACAATCGACGCGCCGCTGCTGACGCTCGAAGCCGCCCGCGACGCGGCGCGTGAATTGCGCCGTCAGAACGCCGGCGGCAAGGGCCCCGTAGTGATCGAACTGCACGAAGGCGCTTACCAACGCACGAAGGCGCTCACCCTGTCAAAGGAGGATTCCGGCACGGCCGAAGCGCCCCTCGTGCTGCGGGGGACCGACAGTGCGTGCACGGCCATCCGCGGCGGGCCGGCGCTGCACCACTCGGCGTGGAACACCGTCACCAACGAAGCGATTCGCGCGCGGTTGCCCGAACCCGCACGCACAAGCGTGAGGCAGATCAACCTGAAGGACGTCGGCATCGCCGACTTTGGCGTCATGAGGGCGCGCGGGTTCGGCCGCGGCGGGGAAGCGGCACTCGAGCTGTTCTTCGACGAGAGACCGATGCAGCTCGCGCGCTATCCGAACGAAGGCTGGCTCAGGACGAGTTCCGCTCCCGGGGGCAAGGACGGCGGACAATTCACCGTTGAAGACGCGCGCCCGCTCGGTTGGGCCACGAACAGCGACATGTGGGTACACGGCTACTGGAAACAGGATTGGGCCGATTCGTACGAGCGTGTGGCGAGCGTAGCAGGATCCAACTCGACCGTCACGGTCACCACGCACCCCCCGCATGGCTGTTACGGATACCACCAAGACAAACGCTTCTACTTCCTCAGTGTGCTGGAGGAATTGGATCGGCCCGGCGAGTGGTATCTCGACCGACCTTCGGGCATGCTCTACTTCTGGCCGCCACGTTCGCTCGACTCGGCCGAAGCCGTCGTGTCCGTTTCCAGGGGCCTGATTGAACTGAAGGACTGCAGCCACGTTGCCGTCGAGAGTTTGACGCTCGAGGCGTGCCGCGGGACGGCCGTCCGAGTCAAGGGCGGCTCGAACGCGGTCGTTCGCTGCTGCACCATCCGCAACACGGGATCACGGGCGGTGTCCATTGTCGGAGCAACGCGCAGTGGAGTGGAGTCATGCGAGATCTACGAAACAGCCGACGGCGGAATCTACCTGAATAGCGGGAACCGCAAAACGCTGCGGTCCGGCCGGCTTTTTGCCCGGGGCAACGACATCCACGACTACAGCCGGTGGTGTCGGACCTATCGCGCCGCGGTTCAGCTTGAGGGCGTCGGTCATCGCATCGCCCACAACCATATCCACCATGCGCCCCACATGGGAATCGGCTTCAGCGGCAACGACCACGTGATCGAGTTCAACGAGCTTCACGACGTGTGCCGTGAAACGGACGACGTGGGTGCGATCTACTGCGGTCGCGACTGGACCATGCGCGGACACGTCATTCGCCACAACTTTTTTCACCACATCCAGGGGCCTCTCAACCGGTGCGGAGCGATGTCGGTCTATCTCGACGACACTTTCTGCGGCGTCAGGATCTACGGCAACGTGTTCCACAAGGCCAGTCGCGCGGCATTCATCGGCGGCGGACGCAACAACTCCGTCATCAACAACGTGTTCGTCGACTGCAAGCCGTCCGTACACATCGATGCCCGTGCCATGGGTTGGGCCGCGAAGCGTGGGTGCATCAACCCCGACGGGACGGGGAGTTGGGGCATACTTGGAAGACTGGCCCGCGTCCCCTACAAGGAATCCCCGTACGCCGGCCGGTATCCCGACCTGGCCGACATCCTGGACGACGATCCTGTGCGCCCGAAATACAACGTCGTGGAACACAACGTCTCCATCGGCGGCAAGTGGCTGGACCTCGCGAAAGAGGCCGTCGGCCACAACACGATCACCAACAACCTGGTGTTGACGAACGACACGGGGTTCCTGACGGTGCAAGACGACAAGATCGTCCGACTGAACCAGCGCCACCTGTGCCGGGAACTCCCCGGCTTCAGCCCGATCCCGTTTCACCGCATCGGTCCGTAGTTCCGCGCTACGGGTGCGCGGAACGGATTTCCGCGCTACGTCGCTCGTGGTCGCGAATGAGGAAATGCCAGAAGACGATGCCGATCGTGTAGAGCGCGGCGGTGATGAGGAAGATCGTCGAGTAGCGCAGATTACAGCCGCGAAACAGCTGGAACAGCCTGGCGCTGAGGAACCATGACCCGCTCCAGACGCTGGTGGCAAGCGCGCTCATCAGTTCCTGGTTGCGCTTGCCGACGTAGTTCATGGCCAACTGGCTCGTCATCGGCATGGCCATGTTCATGAGCGGTTGCCGCAACATGAAACACGCGGCAGCCAGAAAGACGATGCCCCCGATGTGCGCTGCGTACTCGGTCAGGGCCATCGTTACGAGAACGGCGATCGACAACGACTGCGTCGCCAGAATCGTCAACCGGTACCCGCCCCGGCGTTTGAGCGCGGGCGCGCTCATCATGGCGACAAAGATCAGCACGGCCGAACCGCTTCCCATCAGGCTGAAGCGTGCCGAGCCGATGCCGAACACGGAATTGAAGAAGAGGTTGATGAAGGGCACGGTCAGCCCGGCCCCGACGGCAACGATCACCATCGGCACGAGCACCCGCAGCAACAGCCGCCAGTCGTACTCGTGACGCAGACTGCGCGAGGTCTGACTGAAGGTGAGCGGTTCGTTCGCCGGAGCGGACTCCTTGATGAGCAGCAGGACCGGTGCGGAAACGAGGCTGGCAAGAATGATCGCACGCAGAATCCGCAGCTCGTCCCACTGAAAGCGCAACCCGCCGATCGCGCCTTCTCCAAGGGCGCTGAGACCGTTGATGATCAGTCCGGCAAAAAGCATGGCCAAAGGCCACGACGCGAACGTAAGGGAGAGCGACTCCGCCTGGAGCTCCGCCTTCACGTTGCGCATGATGAACGGCGTCGCGCACACGTGGGACAACATCAAGGCTACGCCCCACAGCAGGAAACCGGCCGCCGCGCAATTGGCGCACTGGAGGCGGCAGGTCTCGAGCACGAGCAGCGACACGCACGGCAACATCGCGGCCGAGAGCACGAAATAGGGTTTCAGCCGCCGTCCGCGAATGAACAGGCCGAGAGGAAAGGCGAACAGGAGCACGGCCATGAACCGGTATGAGGTGAAGCTTGCGATTGTGGAATCGTAATAGCCCTGCTTTCTCAGGAAGATATTCAGGATGAGCACGAAGGCCGAGTTGACGACGTTCAGCATGAACTGCCCGATGACGAGCAGCCATATGGCGCGCGGCAGTTGCCTGTACCTGGCGATGTGCCCACGAAGGCTCATTCAGCCGGCTTGCCTTCGTCAGCTTCCTCGACGGCTTCCCCGCCCGCTTCCTCGCCCGCTTCTTCGGGCGGCGGGGGAGGAGGTTCCTCCGGAGTGAAGCTGTAGCGCACTTCTCCCGAGAACACGTTTGTGTCGCTCCCGTACTGGACCAGGAACTTCTCCCAATCCTCCGGCGAGCACGTGAAGACGATATCGTCGTCGTCCACCGTCTCGTGACGCAAATCCAACTCACCCGTCTTCACGGCGTTCTTCACCCACTCGTAGTCCATCGGCGTCAACACGAGGCGATTGCCAAAGCGCTCGACCTTCGCGAGCTGGTGAATGGGGAGCAGATGCATCTTGGCCCAGTCCGACCCCGCCAGTGCTCCGCCCCCGGTCATGGTATCGACAAAGGTGATCTTGTTGACCGAAAAGTACGTGGCCTCGAGAACGGCTATGCGCCCTTTGTCATCCAGGGCGTGGATAGCGTTGCTCTCGAAAACCCACGGGACGTTGCCCCTGGTCGTACCGTCTTCGGCCAGCTGCAACCACTTGCCTTCGACCCAGGGCAACTCGGTAACGTTCGTATCGGTGTAGAAAGGGCGCACCGAGGGCAGGCACCCGCAGACCAGAATCGCCACTAAGGGCAGAGAGCAGACTCCTAGACTTCTCATTCTTCTCACTCCGCTGTTCAGTTCAGTGAATCGATGAGTTCCAGCGTTACGTCATTCAGCGAATCGACGACGATGCTCGCCTCGGAAAAGTCGTGATCGCGCGTATGAACGTTCGGGACGGCGATGGAGGCCATCCCCGCCGCGCGCGCGGCGCGCACGCCTTTCTCCGAGTCCTCGAGCACGACGCACTCTTTCGGTTCAACTCCCAGTTGTCCGGCGACATAGAGAAACACGTCCGGGTGCGGCTTGCCGCGCTCGACATCCATATTACTCGCAAATACCTCGAAAAGCGCGGTGATCTCGAGCGCATCGAGCACGGCCCGGGCATCGTGCCCGTACGAGGCTGTTGCCAGTGCCAGGCGCTTCCTGCCCTTCAGACGCCGCAGAATGTCATGGGCCCCGGGCATCGGGTTCGCCTGCGTCATCACCAACTCCCGGTAGCGTTCGCGCTTCGCCTTGCGCACGGCGGGGACGTCGACCGTGATACCGTTCTCCTTCATGTAGTCGGCGATACCGCGTCCCCGGCGGACCCAATGGTCGTCGTAGGCTTCCGCGGTGATGTGTATGCCCTGCTCGGCCAGTGCCCCCTGGTAGGCCAGCCGGTGCAGCCGCTCGGTATCGGCCAACAGGCCGTCCAGGTCAAAGATCACCGCTTCATTCATGGTGGTATGAGAGCACGAGCAGGGGTTTGTCGTCGACAAAAAAAGGCGGGTGGCTCACGATGAGCCACCCGCCGTCCGCGCCGGCAAGTCCGTCGCAGCCGGGATTTCGACGGCCTGCCGAACCCGCGGACTCAAATGCTGTCTCTGCCTTCGACCTGAATCTCGATCTTCTTCCGGTCCGGCTTGATCTGGAAGACCTTCTTGTCGGGGGCACCGGTCTTCTCGTCGCTTCCGCCGGTTGGCCCGACCTTGATATTGATGTTGCCTTCCATCTCTTCCAGCTTTGCGCGGATGTCCTCGGGCAGGGCGGACCGCTCTTCGTCCGTGTTCACCGGGCCATCGTAGATCACGTCGCCACCCCGCTCGGCACGGAGATGCTTGCCGTCCTTGTCTGTCTTGAACGTCATGCCGAGATCACCGTCCGACGTGCTGACCGAGGCGCTGAAATCGGTGTGCGTGTGCACCTGAACGTCCTGATCGTCGAGACCGGGAGCGAACCGGCTCTGCCGTTCGTGGAACTGCTTCATGATCTCTTCCATGCGCTTCTGGACTTCCTCGAACTGCTCGTTGACGTCTTGCTTGCGGTCCATGAGATCACTGAGGCGTTCCTGCAGCTCTTCCCAGGTGTCGCGAGGCGCGCTGTGGCGGCGCTGGTGGAAGTTGCGCGGCAACCACTGGCGCCAATCGTAGGGCTGAAACTGGCGAGGCGGTTGTCCGCCGCGCGGGACGCCCCACGTGGGTGCGCGCGGCTGCGGCCGCTGCGGAGCTTCTCCCAGCGTGACCTTTACCTTCAGTTTCTTCCCGCGTCGAACGAGCTCGGCCTCGACCTCGTCGCCGGCATGGTGCACCTTGCGAATCAGCGTGGCGAGTTGCTCGTGGTTGACGATGATCTGCCCGTCGATGGCATGGATCACGTCGTGCGGCCTGACAATGCCGTGCGACGGACCTTCCCTGTCCACGTAGGTAACCTGGACACCGATGCCTGCGCCGATATCCAGATGACGGGCCAGGGCCTCGTCGACCGGGGCCGTGGAGACCCCCAGGTAGCCGCACTTCTTCTCCTGCGCCATCACGATTCCTGCAATCCCCAGGACAAGCGCCAGCGCGCAACCAACTGCTCTCTTCATCTCGTACCTCCTGTTGCTTTGTTGTCGCTTTCCCCTGCGTTTCAACCCTATCAACGACGGAACGCGCGGAACGTCACACAAACGCAGCGGTGGCAGAGAGAAGGCCGGGGGAGCGCGCCTCGTGTGGTTGGTTTGTGGCCATCCGGGCGATGGTCCGTCCGCCCCTCACCCGGCCCCCCTGGCGTCGGGCCGACCTCTCCCCCGAGGGGAGAGGTGAACCTGTATTCGGCAGTTGAACCGCCGATTCCTACGCAAATGTCCGCAAACATTGACGATGGCGACGTCACACGACGCACCCATTTGGTGAAAGACCGGCTGAGGCAGAAGGTGCCCGCGGATGACGCAGATGAACGCGGATTCGGGACTTTATCTGCGTCGATCTGCGTCATCCGCGGGCAACTGCTCTTTTCAGGGTGAATGGCGCCTGCTCCCACCTCTCCCCTCGGGGGAGAGGTCGGCCCGACGCCAGGAGGGCCGGGTGAGGGGCAAACGAACCGTGCAACTGTCCCCTGCTCACTCTCCGGACGGTGCGAGTACTGTTGTTCGCCCGCTGGCGAAGCCGCGCAGACGGAGGCGACCGTCGGTTGTGAGATCGCCGGTCACAGCGCCATCGCGGGCGGTGACGAAGAGTTCGAAAGTGCCGGTGTCGCGCGCCCAGCGTTCGATATCGAAGGCGCGCGATACGCGGTCACCGGTCACGATTACAACGCGGGGTGTGGCCGCCTCGACGGCTGCGTCGACGATCGGACGATGAAACTCCGGCCTGTTGGGCGCGGGCAGGACCAGCACGTCGTAGCCGCTCTCGCCGCGGGGCACGGCTGCGTCGATAGCGTCAACAGTAGTCTCGGTCACGATCAGCCATCGATAGCCGCCGAAATCCACCCCCAGCAGGGCCGTCTTTGCGCTGGAGACAAAGCGTTCCGGCATTTTGCTCAAGGGCCGCAGCACGGAGAGGCGCAGGTTATCCCATTCGAGCAGCTCCCCGGCCCGCATGCGCAGCAGGGGCACACCCTTTGAGTCCAAGGCTTCAACCAGGGCCGCGTAGGCACGGTCGTAGTCGGCGGCCCAATACTCGCCCTTGCGTGCCTTGTCGCGGAGGTAGTCGTCGCCGACGGTTTTCAGATAGGTCTCCGTTTCAGACGCGACCAGCGGCACGAGGCAACGACGCACGTCCATCTTGCCGAGTAGCGCGGCAAGGCCCCAGTTGCCGGCCGCCGGATGTGGGCCGGCCAGGACGGCAGTGTCCACAGCGGCCGCTCCCTGGCCACGGATGACATCGAACACGACACGTTCACCCCCATAGCGGTCACCGGCGTTGATGAGCGCAAGTTTGCCGCGCGTGCCGGCAAGGGTCACGATGGGAAAGCGTCCCTGCGCGAGGCAGGTAACCCGTTTGCAGCTGGTGGGCACGGGGCGTAGCCCCGCGAGAGGCAGCATGGCCATGAGAACGGGAACAGCGCAGATGATTGCCAACGCACGCCGTTTCGCCGCCGCTACGCCGGGCCACCAGCGGTAGAGTACGCTCTGCACGCGGATGCGCCAGCTCTCGATCGATAGGAGGCCCGCCAGCACGAGGTAGTACGCCACGAGCCATGTCGGTGACGGCTTGGGCGTCGCCGGAAAGGGAAAGATCTCTGCGCCGGCGTAGGCCAACCAGTAGAAAAAGTCCGCGGCGAGGGTGGCGCTGGCGCCAAACGGCGCGGCGAGGTAACGCCCAAGAACGGGCACCAGTCCCAGCAATCCCGTCAGCATGCCGAGCTGCACGAGCACGGCGATGGCAGGAATGGCGATGAGGTTTACGAGCACGCCCGCCACCGGTAGCTGCCCGAAAAACCAGGCCGACATGGGTATCATCATCCCCAATTGAATCGAGAACTGGGCGCTTATCAGTAGCCGCAATGCCGCCGGCAACCGGTCCAGTCCAATACGCCACGCGCGCGGTCGCTGCTCGTTCAGCCGTCCGCCCAGGAGAACCAGGCACCAGAGCAAGCCGGCCGTGCCGATAACGTTGAGAGGATTCAGGAAGAACGACAGGTGAAACGCGCCAAGGGTCAGAACCAGAGTGAACCAAACGGTGGCAAACAGGAGCGAGAACCCTCGCAATCGGCAGAGCCAGCGGTCCAGGGTGGGCGTAATCAGCACAAGGGAAAGCACGGCGCCGAACGACAGCAGGAAACCGGGCGAATAGAGTATGAGCGGACTGACGAGCAGGATCACCAGGGAGGCCAAGGCCAATCCGATGTAGGTAGCACGACGCAGATCGAAACGGAAGTAGGCGAACGCCGCGAGAATGACGGCGTTCATGATGACGGCGCGCATGGATGACGGGCGGGCTCCGGTCAGCAGCGCGAATACGAGCAAGAAGAGGATGAGCGGAGGCACAAAGACACGCGGGCGCAAGCCCGTGAACTCGAAGAGGAAGTAAAGCAGGAGCGAGATGACGGTGACGTGCAGCCCGGAGACGGCCAGCACGTGCCCGACGCCGGCGTGCCGAAACATCTTCGCGATGTCTCTGCCGCGGAATTCGCGTTTTTCCACGGCACGCCGCGTACCAAGGGTGGCGGCCGCGGTGAGCAGGCTGGCCGGACTCCGGATCGCGTGACGGTACACCCCCAGGAAGCGACGCTTGGCGGCAAGCGCGAGCTCCACGAACAGGTTCCCGCGGGATTCCTCGACGATCCTGACGTTGCCGATTCCTGCCTTGAGCCAGGCCACAAGCCCGTGCTGTTCCAGAAACCGGGCAAAGCTGAACTCGTGCGGATTGAGCGCCTTGCGTGCCGGGTCACAGCGGGTCTCGACCTCGATCAGGTAACCGTAGGCTTCCAAATCCATGAGACGATCCATGGCATCAACCTGCTCGACACCGGCCCGGGCGGTGCGCGTGACGCGCAGCAACACCTTGTCCGGGATCACGGTCTGCCATTCACCGCCGTCGAGACTCACTTGCGCAACCCGGACGTGCAGGTCCAGTTTACATTCGTCGCGGACGTCCGGCTCGGCTGCGACGGAACCGCGCAGCATGATGGGGGTATCTTCGGGCGTCGACTGCAGTACGGCCCTGAGGCTGCCGGGCCGCGGCGGGCCGACACGCTGCATCGTACGCCAGTAGCCCAGGGGCAACCCCACGAGCACGACGGCCAGGACGGTGACGCAGCGGGGATACGTAACCCAACGCCGCTCGTCGCGGCACAGCCTGACCGTGGCGGCAACGCCAGGCAACATGAGCAACAGCAACACCGGGGCAGGAATCACGGTCCTGAGCAACGTGGCGGCAACAATGCCGGCCACATAGCTCAGGGCGACAGTGACGGAGCGGAGGACCATCATGGGTTCTCGTGCTCCACGGCTTCAAGTGTGTCCCGCTCCAGTTGCGGGAAGAATGCGCGATTGCTCGCCTTGATGGCCTCGCGCCGGAACCCGGGATGGAAGAGCGCCAGGAGCAGCCCGACGACGATGGCGGCCAGAGTCACGATCGTCACTTTTCTGCCGCTGCGTCGCAGCCGCGCGCTTTCGACGGGGCGCGAGCAGTCTCGCAAGCGTACCAGGGCAGGCCCGGTCCCGGCCACGCGTTCAGCCAGGTAACGTGCAAATGCGCGGAAGTTGCTGGGTGTAACGCGCCCCAGGAGGCGGCGGGGATATGCCGGGTTTTCCTCCGGACGGCATACTGCAGCTCCGGCGTGCCCTCCGTCGTGTTCCGTGCCGAGCTGAGACATAAGCGCCCCCAGGTTGAGGGTCAGGTCGGCCTGGTTCAACCGGCGGGTAACGACCAGCGAAGCGCCATAGCAGTAGAAGAGGTAGTCCGCCTGTGGGAACTCCCGGCCAAGGTACTCGGCGACGTGGCCGACGGTTATGCGGGGCTCTCCAGGTCTCGACCGCACGGCCAGGGCTGCCAGCACGTTCGTCTCGTGCTCACTCTCCCCGCGGGGGCGTGGCGCGGGCATGTCGCTTCCGGGCCCCAGCCCCTCGCCGCCGGCTTCGGAATGCGCGGTTGCGTTGCGCCGGAAAGTCAGCATACACGTATTCTCCAGCAGCTCGGGGGCGACGTCGGTGAAATGGTCTTCCCACCCCCGAGAGCGGCGGTGCCACTTGCGGACACGCAGCCGTTCGACGGCATCGTCATCCGTCATTGATGCTACCAGCAACTGGGTAAGCTCTATTTTGCAGATGCCACCCTTGATGAGCGACGTGAGAAGGCGTCCCAGCTCGTTACGTCCGGTCGCCAGGTCTTCGGCGTGCGCGGCGTCTCTCAAGGTTCGCGTGCCGGGTGTATCCCAGGGTTTGTCCGCGACAGTACTCTCATGGACCATGTCGGCGCCGCACAGCGCGGCGTCGAGGTCAACTTCCTCACCGCGCATGGGACCGCTCATGGCCAGGGCGCCGATCAGACCCTCCGTGGCCAGCCCGCGCAACATCGCGTCCTGTTCCGCCGTGCGGGGATGGTGGTCCTCGTAGCGTTCCATGCGCACGTCGTGCCGGCGAAGCTCACGCACGTCTTCTTCGAATGACGGCAGGGCTCCGATCGGCAGGTCCGCCATCAGGATATCCGCCGGACCGTACTCCGCCAGCCGCGTCAGATGTTCGTGATAGTTGACGAACACGTAGTTGAAGTCCCGCCCGTACAGCGGCGGATCGGACTTGTCGTGGGCTGCCCGGTTGCAGATCCAGTGCGTGTAGAACGCGGCACTGGCGACGGTGTCCAGGTCGCCGCCGGTCTCCTGCAGGTCGCGTACGCGTTCCAGCAACTCGAGCAGGTCCTCCTCTCCGCCCTGTCCGCGGAGAGCGCGCCGGATCTCGCGGCGCGCACCTTCTTCGGCCAGCATTGCGCCATGTTCGTCGCGCAACCTGCCGGCCAGCTTGTCCATAGCAGGCATCAGGGGTTCAAGCGCGGCCGCGGCCTCACGCTCGAGCGCGGCAGCACGTCGTTGGCGGGCAGCCGGCGCCAGGGGAAGACCGAAACCGGCAAAGGTCTCCAGAATGCGGTTCTCCGGGAACCGGCAAACCGCGTCCGGTCGGAGCGAGGTCCGCCCTCCCCCTACGGACGCCGCCAGAAAGCGACTGACTATCAACTGCTGGCAAGCACGTGCATAGCGGCCCTGCTCCGGCTCCTGCAACAACTGACGCAGAAGCCGGCCGTCTCGCCGGTCGACCAGGAACGCGCCATCATGCCAGGAGCATTCGAACGAAAACAGCCGGCGTATGCGCGCTACGGCATCCGAGAGTGTGCTTCCCAGACCGTGAATGACGATGAGCTTGCGACGGCGCGCTGTCATGGGTGTCTCCTGCCCGGCAGACGCAAGGCATGCGACCCGACGGGCATCACAGGTTCATCCAAAACGGGCGGCGCGTCAAGCCCGGCGTCAAGCTAGCCCTTTTCTCACGCTGCGCTTACACAGTTCTCACGCCCGTGGGCGATCCTTATCCTGCGTTCAAAGAACGAAAAGAGGGAAACACGGCTACATGTTTCTTGTTGCGTCGATAGTTATTGCTGTCGCGGCGTTTTGGCTGCTTGACGTTCAGACGGCACGCCCCCCGCGGCCCAACCAGAAGTGTGGCCGCTCGGAACGACACCGGGCCATGTTCCGCCCCAAGACCCACAACCCGGCCCTGCGTCGCCTGGCGCGTGTTAGCGAATGCCGGTAGCATCGGGCACTCCCGTGACGCTCCCTTCGTCCTAACAGATGAATCCCAAAAGCGTTGTGGTGAATTGCCCGCTTCATCACGCAAACGGCGATGCGGAAAATGCGGGTGACACCTCTGCCGGATGCATGCTCGACGCATGTGCGGCAAACGTAGGTCCGATTTGCAATCGGACCCAACTCCGGTCGGGTCTGGTCAGCCGTGGCGTGATCTGAGGCAACCAGCGGGGTTGGGTCCGATTGCAAATCGGACCTACGTTTGCCGCTCACGCACGTTCCGGCCCCCGGGGAGTCACGAAGCATCCGCTTCTTCCGCACGAAGGTGTCACAGGACGCCCCACTCCTTGGGGCGCTACTTGCCGCCCCCTCCCCCACCCACCCAGAAATCGTCGCCGGGGCCGGTTACCTTGTGGAGGATGGCTTTGACATTGGCGAAGGGCACCTCGACCTCCAGGCGCGTACAGAGACGCCGGGGGTCGCGTGATATCCAGACGATCAGTTTGCCCTTGCGAATGAAAACCCCCTGGAACTCGGCCTTGGTGGGATCGATGCGAAGACTCGCGATCCTGCCGTACGATTTCAGTTTCACCCTCTCCGCCCTGGTTGCCTTGGCGTAGAGGTCATAGATCTTCTCGTCCGCCATGACCCGGAAGTGCTTCTCCTCGCCTATGGGGAATTCCTGCGCCCGCATGCTGTAGACGAAAGAGATGATGTCGCGGGTGTCTTCGTCGATCTCGTATACGTCGATCTGGTCTTTGACCAGCGACTCCCAGTGGGCCAGGCCGGCGTCGTGCTGGAAATGCGTAATCTCGTGATAGTGGTGGCGGCCCTCGCGCAGGTTCTTCGTGAAACGCACAGGCAGAAAAGTCTCCGGATCGACCAGGGACTCAGCGACGCTGTCGACCGGATAGATCTTGCTCAAGACACTGTTGCTCCGGGTTCGGTAGCGAATCCGCAGAAGCCGCCGCCCCGCTCTTTCGACCCATTCGGAGGTCATCACGGTTGAGCCGACATAGATGAACCCCCAGTAGATGCGATAGTGCAATTCCTCACCCACGGGGAACGGCAGGTCGTACGTTGTTGCCGCGGCCTCGTCGGGCGCCTCGCGCGACGCCGGCGCAGCCGTGACGACCGTGACGCAGGCGGCGATTGCCAGGCAGGTGCGCAGCAGTCCGACCGCAAACCTCAATCCCCGTCCGGTGACGC